>NZ_JBUDGD010000058.1:0-31925 GCF_055484735.1 Pseudomonas sp. 15C
CTGTGTCTGGCTGCGCCAGACGGTCGCTGCGCTCCCACGCCCGGATCAATCCCTCCACTCAGCCTTCCGACGTCGCCGGTGAGTCAAGATCAAAAGCACGCGAGCTAACGCTCATTGTTGAGTGGTGCGGCTTCGCCGCGGGCAGTTGCACTGCTTTGCTTTTGTGAGCGAGCTTGCTCGCGAAGGCGGTCTGACAGCCGACCTGTTTCTTACGGATGTACCCAATCCAACTGTAGGAGTGAGCCTGCTCGCGATGACGCCCTGACAACCGACGATTATCTACCGGCTGGACTCAATCCCTGTGGGAGCTGGCTTGCCAGCGATGGCGACCTCCGAGCCGACCAATCCCCCACTGATGTACCCAATCCAACTGTAGGAGTGAGCCTGCTCGCGATGAAGCCCTGACAACCAACGATTATCTACCGGCTGGACTCAATCCCCGTGGGAGCTGGCCTGCCAGCGATGGCGACCTCCGAGCCGACCAATCCTCCACTGATGTACCCGGTCCAAATGTGTACAAGCGAGCCTGCTCGCGAAAGCTCTCGCTCAAACGACATCAAACCAACCAGCCTGTCAGAGGTGATCCCAGCACTTAAACATCGTCGGATGCCCGCGTTTAAACTACACGATCCGTTACGCCATCCCGGCTACAACTCCTTGCGCCGTTGCCTACGCGTACGCCAGAATCCGCCGGCTTACACGGCTATGGGGCGGGCTATATCGTTTGTCGGTCACTGCAAATCAGTGATCGGGTTTGGTAGCCCGTCTGTAATAGCCGTGTGGCGACACCTGATTGAAGCTTCTCTATCGAGGCTCTATTTATGGTGGTCATGCGTGGGGCTCATTCGTGAGCGCCGGGTTCCTATTGCAGCCGGTCTACCAACCCGCGTATGGCCACCACCCACTCGTTTGGTAGCGAGCGTGATGGCTTCCTAAACTGCGATAGGAGTTTCATCCATGTTCAAAATCACACCCAACCCACCCGTCACCGACCAAATCCCCCACGACCCAGCGCTGACCCCGCAAAGGGTCAAAGAAGCCACCGACCGCGCCCTCGATTACTACCTCAAACCCGAAGACCTGGCGGCTGCGCCAACCTCGCCAAAAAATCGCCCGGTTTATCTCGTCGACCCGACGCTGGATGACGAAACCCTGCTGGTAGAGGCGAGTGCGTCGCTTTCATATGCTCATGCGATGGCCGGCAACATCGCCCACTCGATAGGCGGCCCGGAGCGTAAACCACTGCTGGCGCTGCAACAGGTGATCATGCTCAACGAACTGTTGGTCAATCGACTGCTGGATAAGCTGAAGTTGCCTCAATAATTTCGCTGGCTGTAATGGCCTCCTCGCGAGCAGGCTTGCTCCCACAGGGGATTGTCGTCGTACAGGAAAATGTGATGCCGATCAGTTCCAAAGTGGGAGCCTGCTCGCGATGGCGGCTTGCCAGACTCCGTCGGTGACCTGGTTGTCGGCATTGAGGAAATAGCGGGCCAGCAGCGTGGGGAATTGCGTGTGGCGCAGCTCAGCGCAGCGCCATTATCCTTACTCGTTCAAATCCTTGACCAGATAGTCGCCGACGATCTGCGAAACACCGGTCAACGCGGTGCGTACCAGTTCCGGTTCGGTGCGATAGCGCAGTGGCTCGTAACCGTAGGTGTTGGCGCCGTTAAACGCGGTGATCGGTTCGTTGCGCTGCCAGATCAACTCGTCGCTGCGCTTCATCACGCCGCTGACCGCGATGGTCGGGTAAACCACGCTGCTGAAGCCTTGGGTCAGGGCGAAGCCCCAGTTGAATACGGTCAGTTCAATCTGCGCGTCCGCCGGTTCGTTGTCGCCGACGATTTTGAAGCGGCCGCTGGCGGCGAGTTTTTCTTCGAAACTCTTCTTCACCAGGTCGCCGAGGTTGATATTGGCGGTTTCCATGTTGTACAGGATCGCATCGACGGTCGACATGGAAGCCAGGTCGCCGGCCTTCAAACCAGCGGCAAAACCGGCACCGCCGAGTGCCGCCGTACCGATTTTGCCAGCGCCCGCCGCCAGACCTACGCCGGTGCCGACGCCTGCGCCAATGGCGGCGCCCCATGCTTGTTCGCGGCCCATATAGCTCATTTCCCGCGGTTTCCATGACACCGGGAGGATTTTCACGGTGTGGATCTGGGTACGGTATTCGGGCTTGAATTTCTGGTTGGCGCATCCGGCCAGGAACAGAACGGCGAACATCAGGACAGCGAACTTCTTCATGAAGGACTCACAACAAGGAACGGATTTGCCGAGGTTGTCGTCCGCATGCAGGAATTCTGAAGGGGTGATGCATATTAATGTGCCACTATCGCCCTCGAGAACGCTCGGAAGCGACTGGACATGGAGTGATGATCCTGGGAGGCATAAAAGGCGTTATCGCGATCAGGCTTACTCCTACAGGAGGCCGGGGCCGGATTCTGGCGCAAGTGTAGGCAGTGTCTGCATTGCTTGAATGAGATCGCCGTCGGCAAAGAGGGCCTCATCGCGAGCGGGCTCACTCCTACAGGGGATCGGTGTCAGGCACCTGATCTGTGGTCGCCGCGAGTCCAATGTAGGAGTGAGCCTGCTCGCGATGGCGGCTTGCCAGACCTCACAAATTCCAGATCGAAAAAAAGAAAAAACCCGGAAGCTCACGCCATCCGGGTTTTTTCATTCCAGCCTTGATCAGCGGTTGAACCGCTCCACCAACGAATACTGGGTATTGGCCGTCTTGGTCAGTTCTTCACTCAGCAACGCCGAGTTATGCGCCTGTTCCGAGGTCTGGTCCGCCAGTTCCGAGATGTTGCTGATGTTGCGGCTGATCTCTTCAGCCACCGCACTTTGCTCTTCGGTCGCGGCGGCGATCTGGGTGGTCATGTCGGTGATGTTGGCGACTGCTTCGCTGATGCCGACCAGTGCCTGATCCGCTTCCAGCACCCGCGCGACACCTTCTTCGGCCTGGCGGTGCCCGGCTTCCATGGTTTGCACGGCGCTGGAGGCGGTCTGCTGCAGCTTGGCGATCAGCGCATGAATCTGGCCGGTCGATTCGCTGGTGCGTTGCGCCAGTTGGCGTACTTCGTCAGCCACCACGGCGAAGCCGCGACCCATCTCGCCAGCGCGCGCCGCTTCGATGGCGGCGTTGAGGGCGAGCAGGTTGGTCTGGTCGGCGATGCCTTTGATCACATCAACCACACCGCCGATTTCGTCGCTGTCCTTGGCCAGTTGCGTCACGGTGAGGCCGGTTTCGCCGACGACCACCGACAGGCGCTGGATGGCTTCGCGGGTTTCGCCGGCGATGTCGCGGCCGCGGCCGGTCAGACGATTGGCTTCCTGGGTGGCGTCAGCGGTGCGTTGTACGTGGCTGGCGACTTCCTGGGTGGTGGCGGCCATCTGGTTGACGGCGGTGGCGACCTGTTCGGTTTCTACGCGCTGGCGCTCCAGGCCCGTCGAGCTGTTGTGCGCCAGGGCGTCGGACTGTTTGGCCTGGTCGGTCAAGTGTTCGGCGGTGTCCTGCAGGCGGGTCAGGCAGGTTTTCAGGCGCGCTTCCTGGCTGAGGATCGACATTTCCAGACGCGCTTGTGCGCCACGGCTGTCGGTGTACATTTGCGCGATCAGCGGGTCGGAGGTGGTCTGTTCGGCCAGGCGCAGCAGGCGTTTGAGCCCGCGTTGCTGCCATTGCAGGCCCATCAGGCCCAGCGGCACCGACAGCGCGGCGGCGAGGGCGAAGCCCCATTGCGAGGTCAGCGTCGCGCCGATCATGAAGCTCAACTGGCTGACCAGAATGAACGGCAGCCAGTCCTGCAGGATCGGCAGCCATTTATCGGTGGATGGAATCGCCGACTTGCCCTGGTTGATGCGTTGGTAGAGCGCTTCGGCGCGGCGGATCTGTTCGGCGGTGGGCTTGACGCGCACCGACTCGTAACCGATCACCTGACTGCCATCAAACACCGGTGTGACGTAGGCGTTAACCCAATAGTGGTCACCGGATCTGCAGCGATTCTTGACAATGCCCATCCATGGCAAGCCTTGTTTCAATGTGCCCCACATGTGCGAGAAGACCGCCGACGGCACGTCAGGGTGACGGACCAGATTGTGCGGCGCACGGATCAGCTCCTCACGCGAAAACCCGCTGATTTCAACGAAAGCGTCGTTGCAGTAGGTGATCACGCCCTTGGCGTCGGTTGTGGAAATCAACCGTTGCTGTGCCGGAAAAGTCCGTTCGCGTTGTGTGATGGGCTGGTTATTACGCATGTTGTTCAATCCGCAAGGCTTTGAAAGGTTGTCGGCGCTGACAGGTTTTTATTGAAGTTTTTTTTCAGATTTAAGTACGGCGTCGCAAAACAGCGCTTGCATCAATTGGCCAGCATCGGATACGCATCGGCAATCCGTGACTGGTTTCTCGAAGGATTTTTTACACGGGGGCGGGGCGAGTGCATCGAAGTGCGGCGATAACCGTGTGCTGCCCCCAGTGACGATCAACCGCGGTCCCCTGTAGGAGTGAGCCTGCTCGCGATGGCGGTATGTCAGCCACATTTATATTGACTGACACAACGCCATCGCGAGCAGGCTCACTCCTACAGGGAACGGTGTCGGACGAAGAATCAGCGCACGTTGAGTTTCGCTGCTGCGCGCTCGGTAATTTCCTTACGCAACTTCAACGAAGGCGCGGCGCGCAGGCGGGCCTCATCGACGATCGCACTCGGTGCACTGTCCGGGCTGCCCGCGTTGAACGGCGGCGCCGGCGCATATTCCAGCTGCAACTGCACCAGTTGCGCCGTGTCCTCATCCACCAGTTCCGCGGCCAGCACCAGGGCAAAATCGATCCCCGCTGTGATCCCGCCACCGGTAAACAGATTGCCATCACGCACCACCCGATCCTTAACCGCAATCGCGCCCAGTGTCGGCAGCAGATCGTGATACGCCCAGTGCGTGGTCGCGCGTTTCCCTTGCAGCAGGCCTGCCGCGCCGAGCACCAGCGAACCGGTGCAAACGGAAGTCACGTAACGCGCCTGAGCGGCCTGGCGCTTGATGAAATTCAAGGTTTGCTCATCTTCCATCAACGGCCCGACGCCGCCACCGCCAGGCACGCAGATCACATCCAGATCCGGGCAATCCTCGAACGTGGTGGTCGGTTTCAACAGCAGGCCGGTGCTGGCGGTGACCGGCATCAGATCCTTCCAGACGAGATGCACCTGCACGCCAGGCAGCGAGGCGAGTACGTCGTAAGGGCCGGTCAGGTCGAGTTGCTGAACCTGTGGAAACAACAGAAAACCGATCTGCAAAGTCATCGTGCTTACTCTCATGAAAAGGGCTGGACGGCCTCACTGTAGGCGCGTAGGTTCTGGCGCATACGCCAATCACCCCACGAATTACGCCAAAATGCCCAAAGCCATTCACGTGCTCGCGTTTGCCAACATGCAGATCCTCGACGTCACCGGGCCGTTGCAGGTGTTTGCCTCGGCCAATGACCTGGCCCGCCAGCGCGGGGTGCCAATCCCCTATGCGCCAACGGTGATTGCCAGCGGCGGCGGGGCGGTGATGTCGTCGGCGGGGTTGGCAGTGTTGGCCGAACCCTTGCCGAGCGAGCCCAGCGATACCTTGATCATCGCCGGTGGCTGGGGCATCTATCCCGCCGCTGAAGATCTGGAACTGGTCGACTGGGTGCGCCAGCACGGCAATCAGTGCCGGCGCGTGGCCTCGGTGTGTACCGGTGCGTTTCTGCTGGCGGCCAGCGGCTGGCTCGACGGCCGCCGCGTGGTAACCCACTGGACCCGCTGCGAGCAACTGGCGCAGCAGCATCCGAATCTGCACGTCGAGGCCAACCCGATCTTTATCAATGACGGCCCGGTCTGGACCTCGGCGGGGGTCACCGCCGGCATTGATCTGGCATTGGCGATGGTCGAAGAAGACCTCGGCCGCGACATCGCCCTCGACGTCGCCCGGCATCTGGTGGTGTTCCTCAAGCGTCCCGGCGGACAATCGCAATTCAGCGTGACGCTGTCGTTGCAAAATCAGGGCAATCGCTTCGATGAACTGCATGCCTGGATCGCCGAACACCTCACCTGCGATCTTGGCATTGCGACCCTGGCCGAACAGGCCGGCATGAGCGAACGCAGTTTCGTCCGTCACTACCGCGCCGACACCGGCCAGACTCCGGCGCGGGCGATTGAACTGATCCGCGTGGAAACTGCCAGGCGCTTGCTCTGCGACACCGGCCTGCCGGTCAAACGCATCGCCGCCAATTGCGGGTTTGGCAGTGAAGAGACGCTACGGCGCAGTTTTCTCCGTGCCATTGGCGTGACACCGCAGGCGTATCGCGAGCGGTTTTCAGTCAGCGCCGCAACAGATCCAGTATTGCCTTAAGGGTTTGCTGCGGCGCTTCCTCGGGGATGTTGTGCCCGACGCCGGCCAATACGCGCCGCTGATAAAAGCCGCTGAAATGTTCGGCATCGGCATCGACCGCCGAAGGGGGACCAACGCCATCATCGGCGCCGCACAGTGAAATGCTCGGTACGCTGATCACCGGTTGTTTGGCAAGCGCCTCTTCCATCCATTCCAGTGCCGGATCGCCCGCCGCGTAGCCGAAACGATGCCGGTAGGAATGAATCGCCACGTCGATAAAATCAGGATTATCAAAAGCGGCAGCGGTCAGTGGGTAGCGCTCGTCCCTTCGCGACCATGTCGGCGACCACAGCCGCCAGAGCAACTGGCATAACTCTCGGCGATTTTGCCTCAGACCCTCGGCGCCACGCGGCGTGTGGAAGTAATACTGATACCAGAGCCGATGCTCGTCGTCGGGGGCCAACGGCTGATTCGAGTGGGCGATGTCCTGCACGAGGTAGCCGTCGCCGCTGACCAATCCGCGCACGCGTGCCGGAAAGAGCGCCGCGACAATGCACGCCGCCCGACCGCCCCAATCGTAACCGCAAAGCATCGTCTGCTCGATGCCCAGCGCATCCATCAGATCGAGCAGGTCTTGCGCCATGGCGGCTTGCTGGCCAGAGCGCAGTGTTTGCTCGCTGTTGAACCGGGTCGGCCCATAACCGCGCAAGTACGGCACAATGACGCGATAGCCTTGTGCGGCAAGTGCCGGAGCGACCTCGTCATAGGCGCGCGGAGAGTATGGGAAGCCGTGGAGCAGAATCACCGCCGCACCGTCGGCCGGTCCGTGCTGTTCGTAGGCGATGGTCAGGGTTGGGGTAAGCACGGTTTCGATCATGATTGACCACTCCGTTTCAATCGCATTCAAGAACTCTGGACCTGCGGTCAGCCTGCTCGGCTCGACTCAACCGACGAGACGCATGCCAACCAGGCTCTAAGCCTCGACTTCTGCCACCTGATTGAAATACTTCGTCCGATCCGGGGTAAACGTCACCACCATTTTCGTGCGCGTGCACGTCAGTGAATGTTCGGCGTTCAGATCGATATTCAAGTCCTCGCCGCGCAGTCCTTGCCACTGCGCCAGGTATTTCAGCGAGCCGTACTTCTCGAGTTTTTTCAGGCTGCGACTGACGCCACCTTTCCAGCCAAGTACCGGCAATTCGCCGTCCAGGCACTGCAGGGCCAGTTGCGGAAAGCGTACGGCGCGCTGGCGGCCGACTTCCCAGCACTTGATCAGACCCTGGTCGGTGTCTTCCCAGAGTTCGCTGCGGGTCAGGCCGGTGCGAAGAGGGGAGTCGATGCTGCGTTGAATAGTTCGGGACATTCTGCTTCCTTGAATTTCGGGTTTTGTTGGACAGCTCCGCTGGCCCGTTGCGCTGGATGTTAGGGGCGGATGTAACGGCTGGCAACAAGGTATTTCGGGGTGTAAGTGCAAGTTACCGAGGAAGCCTTACCTGCAATTTGTCAGTTTTCAGGCGGCCTCGTTTTACACACACTGCCGCCAAACGTCACCGCCGCGGGGAGCGGCGGTGACGTGCAGTGCTAGCAGGCGTTGAACGAGTGTAGGACGGACTTTGGCAAAATGCGTTCAAGCAGCGATTTGTCTGACGAACTGTAGCGAAGAATCGACTGTTTACGGCTGCCAGCTGCTCTTTTCTCCGCTCAGTTTGCGATCAAGAAAGCTCGCCGCACTGATCAGCGCCAGGTGCGTCAGTGCTTGCGGCGTATTGCCCAAATGCCGGCCATGGCTGTCGAACTCTTCGGCGTAAAGGCCCAGCGGGTTGGCGTAACGCAACAGTTGTTCGAATTCCAGATGGGCTTTTTCCACCTGCCCGGCGCGGGCCAGGCATTCGACGTACCAGAACGAGCACGCCGCGAAGGCGCCTTCGGTGCCGGTCAGACCATCGATGTTGTTGTCGTCGTTGCGATAGCGGTAGACCATGCCGTCGCGCACCAGGCTCTTCTCGATCGCTTCGAGAGTCGACAACCAGCGCGGGTCCTTGGCGCTGACAAACCGCACCAGCGGCATCAGCAGCATCGAGCCGTCGAGCGCGGTGCCGCCCTTGTACTGCACGAAATGCCCGCGTTCTTCGTCCCAGAAATTGTCCCAGATGTCAGCGTAGATCGCCTGCCGGGTCTTGTCCCATTGGCTGAAAGGCGCGGGCAGCGAGCGTTTCGAAGCCAGGCGGATAGCCCGGTCCAGCGCAACCCAGCACATCAGCCGCGAGTGCAGAAAGTGGTGCTGCTCACCGCGCATTTCCCAGATGCCGACGTCCTTGGTCTGCCAGGTCTCACACACCTGACCGACCACTTCGCAGACATGTTTCCAGCCTTCGTGAGAAATCGCATCGCCGTATTTGTTGACCAGATACACGGCATCCATCAGCTCACCGAAAATATCCAGCTGGATCTGATCGTAAGCCTGATTGCCGATGCGCACCGGTTGCGCACCGCCGTGTCCGGACAGGTGCGAGAGTTCGGTCTCGGGCAATTCCTGTTGGCCGTCGATGGCGTACAGAATGTTCAGCTTCATCGGTTTGCCGCAGCAATCGCTGACGCGCCCGCGCAGCCATTGCATGTAGTGGTTGGCTTCGTCGACGAAACCCAGGCGCATGAACGCGTACACAGTGAACGAGGCGTCACGGATCCAGGTATAGCGATAGTCCCAATTGCGTTCGCCGCCGCGTGATTCCGGCAGGCCGAAAGTCGCAGCGGCGAGGATCGCGCCGTGGCGTCTCGAAGTCAGCAGCTTGAGCGCGAGGGCCGAGCGGTTGACCATTTCACGCCAGCGCCCGCGGTAGTTGGACTGGCCGATCCAGCCGCGCCAGAACTGCAAGGTGCGTTGCAGGCACAAATGCGCTGCGCCGTCCTGAAAGCGCGGATCGTCTTCGGCGCCGAGGATGAATTCGGCGCTTTGCTGGTGGGTCAGGGTGAAGCTGGCGACCGCCGCTTCAGTGTCGATGCTCAGCGGCTGATCGGCGGCCAGGCGCAGTGACGGCTGACCCTCGGCGCGGAATACCACGGTTTGCCCGTCCATGTGCGCACGGGTGTCGGCGCGGGCATAGTCGTGGCGCACGGCGCAGCGCATATGAAACGTCGCCTCACCGCTGACCACCCGCACGCGGCGCAGCAACACCGGCAAATCGTCCGGGTTGTCGGCCACCGGCAGCAGATCGGTGATTTCGACCACGGCGCGTTCGTTCAGCCAGCGGGTTTGCAGGACGTTGGTGTCGGGCAGGTAAATCTGCTCACGGCGTGCGTCCGGCAAGTCCGGCGCGAGCTGGAAGATTCCTGCTTCGGGGGTGTCCAGCAATGAACAGAAAATCGACGGGCTGTCGAACTCCGGCCAGCAGAAAAAATCCACGCTGCCGCGGTCGTTGATCAGCGCGGCGCTGCGCATGTCGCCGATGATGCCGTGAGCATCGATGGCGCTTTGTCGTTCCAGAGAATGCTCAGCCATTGCCGCGAAACTCCGGATAGAGGCTCATGCCGCCGTCGATGAACAGGGTGGTGCCGACGATATAGTCCGAGGCATCCGAGGCGAGAAACACCACGGCATTGGCGACGTCTTCGACATCGCCGATACGGCCGTAGGGAATCAGTTCGAGGAGTTTGTCTGCGGCGTCGTCGGCGGTGGCTTTGGCGTTGATCGCCGTGCGAATCGCCCCCGGCGCGATGCCGTTGATGCGAATGCGCTGATGGCTGACTTCTTGCGCCAGAGTTTGCATCAACTGATCGACGCCACCTTTGGATGCCGCGTAATTGACGTGCCCGGCCCAGGGTATGCGCTGATGCACCGAACTCATGTGAATGATCTTGCCGGCTGCGCGCGACACGCCTTCGCGAATGCCCTGACGATTGAAAATCCGCAGGGCGGCGCGGGCGCAGAGGAACTGGCCGGTGAGGTTGACGCCGATCACCGTGTTCCAGTCCTCCAGCGTCATGTCCACCGCTGGCGCATCCTTTTGCAACCCGGAATTGGCCAGCAGAATGTCCAGCGTACCGAAGGCGTCGAGGGTTTCGCTGAACAGCCGTTCGACCTCATCCTCCTTCGACACATCGGCGCCGATGGCAAGCGCCTGACCGCCATCGGCAATGATCTGCCGGGCCAGTTCTTCTGCAGGTTCAGCGTTGCTGTTGTAGTTGATGACGACCGCGGCGCCGGCTGCGGCGAGAGCTTTGGCACAGGCGTGGCCGATGCCGGAGCTGGCACCGGTGACCATCGCGACTTGTCGGGCGAGGGAAATCTGCATGGAAAGTTGCGCCTTGAGTGAGGGCTTACCTAGCTGACTGGTGGTGTGGCGCCAGAGTTCATTTGGCGCAAATGTCGGGATGGTTTTGCCGGCGTCTTCGCAAGCAGGCTCGCTCCCACAGGGTTGGTGTACACCGCAAGTCCAAGGTGAGAGCGGCCTTTCACATTCCACCAACAATTGCGCGCTTCCCCCGCGCCGCGAGCCTATGGCAACGTGTCGGCCCTTGATGAGGCAGCAACCGATGGCAAATCCTTACCGCGAATTGTTCAACGCTCCCGGCGCGCGAAATTTTGTGCTGGCCGGGATGATCGCGCGCATGCCGATCTCCATGACCGGTATCGGCGTGATCACCATGCTTTCGCAACTCAAGGGCGGCTATGCGCTGGCCGGCGGCGTGGCGGCGACGTTTGCCCTGGCCACGGCGTTTTGCGCACCGCAGGTGTCGCGGCTGGTTGACCGTTTCGGTCAGGGGCGGATTCTGCCGTTGTCGGCGCTGATCGGTGGCGGGGCCCTGTTGCTGTTGCTGCTGTGTACGCGGTTACAGGCACCGAGCTGGACGCTGTTCGTCTTTGCCGCGCTGGCTGGTTGCATGCCGAGCATGTCGGCGATGGTGCGGGCGCGCTGGACCGAAATCTATCGCGGTCAGCCACAATTGCAGACTGCCTATGCGCTGGAGTCGGTGCTCGACGAGGTGTGTTTTATCGTCGGCCCGCCATTGTCAGTGGGGCTGTGCGTGGCGGTGTTTCCCGAAGCGGGACCGTTGGCGGCGCTGCTGGCACTGGCAATAGGTGTGAGCGCATTCGTCGCGCAGCGCAGCACCGAGCCGCCGGTGCATGCGCATGCGTCTGAACATCACGGCTCGATCATCGCCTCGACCGACGTGCAACTGCTGCTGGCCCTGATGATCGCCATGGGCGTGATCGTCGGTGTGGTCGATGTGGTCAGCGTCGCGTTCGCGCAACACCAGGGGCAACCGGCGGCGGCGAGCATCGTGTTGTCGGTGTATGCGATCGGCTCGTGTCTGGCGGGCATCGCCTTCGGCGCGATGCGTTCGAAATTGCCGTTGCCGCGTTTGTTTTTGTACGGCGGGGTGGCGACGGCGGTGACCACGTTACCGTTGTTGCTGGCGAGCAATATTGTCAGCTTGTCGGTGGCAATGTTCGTGGCCGGGTTGTTCTTTTCGCCAACACTGATCGTGGCGATGGCCTTGATCGAGCGCATCGTGCCGCCGGCCAAATTGACCGAAGGCCTGACCTGGCTGGTCACCGGTTTGAGCATTGGTGTGGCAATTGGCGCGGCAGGCTCCGGGGCATTGGTCGATGCGTTCGGTGCGCGCAGCGGTTTCTGGCTGGCGATTGCCGCGGGGGCAGTGGTGCTCGGCGCTGCGGTGCAGAGCTTCCGTCATTTGAAATAGATCGCCTTTGCAGGAGTGAGCCTGCTCGCGATAGCGGTGTGTCAGATGTTGGTGCAGTAACTGATACACCGCTATCGCGAGCAGGCTCACTCCTACAAGGGGATTGAGTGTTACCAGCCCCGGCCCGAATTCACCCAGAAATTCACTGACAGCGACGTCGACACCGACTCCACCTGATGGAACCAGCCCTCAGGGAGGAACAGCAGATCCCCGGCCTCCAGGGTCACCCGCAGAAACGGCACGTCGCGCGCGGCCGGGAAGCGCTGGTAATCCGGTGCATCGGGATTGAAATCGCAACCATCCAGTCCGCCTTTCGGTGCCGTCGACCACGTGCCCAGCGCTTCACGATGATGCGGCGCGGCGAGGGTGAATGTTTTCTGCCCCCAGACCTGCGCGAACAAGTTATCGGTGTCGTCACGGTGCAGCGGGGTCAGCGTGCCTTTCGGGCCGATCCAGATGCGTGGCGGGATGAACTGCGCGGCATCGAAGTAGGGCGGGTACTTGATCTGTTGCAGCAGTTGCGCCGGGAGAATGTTGTTGCCCATGTAGGCGGGCGGCTCGCCATCTGCGCTTTTCGTCGTCGGTTGGTCCAGTGAGGCGATGAATTCGGCCATCGAGGTCGAGCGAAAATCTCGCTCGGTGGAGAAGGTCTTTTTCACATAATCGCCGTGCCGGGTGATGCCCTGCAGCTCGGCGAAATGCACCAGCGATTCTTCGCGGCTGAGCTTGAACAGCGGCCAGTCGTGCAGGGCATTGCTGATCACCAGTGGAATGCCGTTGGGCAGGTAACGGCTTCTGAATTCGGCCACCGACAGATCGCTGCGCGCAACACGTTCGACGCTGCGTTGCGTCGGCAGCCCAGCGGTGAGCTTTTCGCTGAAGCGCGGCGGCGTCGGGTAGCGTTTGTTCATGTCGACCTTTTCCGCCACCGCGCCGCCGTGCATAGCGTGCTCGATGATCTGCGGCAGCAGCGTCGCCAGGCCCATGTTGCCGCCGATCTTCAGGCGGCCGCTGGCAAACAGTTCTTCGACGTTGGCGATGCCGCCCATGATCCCGAGAAAATCCTTCTCCGCGACTTCGATGGTCACGTCCGGGCTGGCGTGGCGGCCAGCCTCGGTGCGGCTGCCAGCCTTGACCTCGGACCAGTAGGCCTGCTGCGGGCCGAACACGAATTGAAACACGCCTTCGATGCCGACAGCGCCAGCATTGGCGAACAGTTTGCCGAGAATGCTCTGCAGGTCCACGGTGATCCCTCGTTATTGGTTTTGGCCTGAACAGTTAACGAGTAGCCGTTTGGGCAATTTACTGGCCGGCGACTAATTTGCCCGCCTGCGCATCCGTTTCTCTCTACAGATGAATTTTTCGAGGGAAGCGTGGTGACTCAGTTGACCCTGCTGTGCCTGCCGTATTCCGGCGCCAGTGCCATGGTCTACAGCCGCTGGCGGCCGAAGTTGCCGCAGTGGCTGCGCTTGCAACCGGTCGAGCTGCCGGGGCGCGGCGCGCGTTTTGGCGAACCGCTGCACACCGATATGCGCGTGCTGGCGATGCAACTGGCCAGAGAATTGCGGCCGACACTGCATGCACCCTATGCGCTGTTCGGCCATAGCCTCGGCGCCTTGCTGGCCTGTGAAATGGCCCATGCCTTGCGCGCGCTGGGCTGCCCGGAACCGGTGGCACTGTTCGCTTCAGGCACGGCGGCGCCGACCCTGCGTGCCGATTACGATCGCGGCTTTGCCGAACCGAAAACCGATGCCGAGCTGATCGAGCAACTGCGCACACTCAATGGCACCCGCGAAGAAGTGCTCGCCAATGAAGAACTGATGAGCCTGACCCTGCCGATCCTGCGCGCCGATTTCCAGTTATGCGGCAAATTCGAGCCGGTGCAGCGCCCGCTGCTCAATTGCCCGGTGCACGTGCTCGGCGGCAAGGCCGACCGCGCCACCACCGAGCAGTTGATCGGCTGGAGCCAGGAAACCCACGGCAGCTTCTCGGTGGACATGCTGGCCGGCGGGCACTTCTTCATCCACGAACACGAAGCCAAAGTGCTCAAGGTGATCAAGGATCAGCTGGAAAGGCATCACCGCCGCTACGCCATCGCCGCGACCGCTTGATCAACACCAAACCCCTTTGGGGGCGAGCTTGCTCCTGCACTGGCTGTTCGCCGAACCACAAATTTCCGCTCATCCTCAAATCCCTGTAGGAGTGAGCCTGCTCGCGATGGCGTTGTATCAGTCGATAGTGATGTCGCCTGATCCACCGCCTTCGCGAGCAGGCTCACTCCTGCAAGGGTTTTGTGTGGGCCTGAAAGCCCTCGGTAGTCTCGTCTGACAGTTGTTCTCGTTCGCTAATTTTTCCGGTCTGCATTCGTTTTACAGGGATGACGTGCCTTTGTGCTTCCTGCCTACTGATCCGGATGCTGAGAAATGAATGCTGAAGACTCCTTGAAACTTGCTCGCCGGTTTATCGGGTTGCCCCTGGAAAAGCGCCAGATGTTCCTCGCGGCCCTGCAAAAGGAGGGCGTTGATTTCGCCCGGTTCCCGATTCCGACCGGGATCGAGGCCGAGGACCGTCAGGCGTTGTCCTACGCGCAGCGGCGCATGTGGTTTCTCTGGCAGCTCGATCCGCAGAGCGGCGCCTATAACCTGCCGGGTGCAGTGCGCCTGAGCGGTCAGCTGAATCTGCTCGCGCTGGAACAGGCGTTTGCCAGTCTGGTCGAGCGCCACGAAACCCTGCGCACGGTGTTCCAGCGTCAGAATGACGACAGCCTGCTGCAAGTGCCGGCCACTGCACCTTTGCTGATCAAGCACGAGGATTTCAGCGCGCTGCCATCCAGTGAACGGGAACAGGCTGTGGTCAGTGCCGCCGAACAGCAATCGCTGTTGCCGTTCGATCTGGCGGTCGGCCCTTTGTTGCGCGTGACCTTGCTAAAGCTCGCCGAGCAGGAGCACGTGCTGCTGCTGACCCTGCACCACATCGTCTCCGATGGCTGGTCGATGAACGTGCTGATCGACGAGTTCATCCGTTGCTACGATGCGTTCGACGCCGGGCTCACGCCGCAACTGGCCGCGTTGCCGATCCAATACAGCGACTACGCGCTGTGGCAGCGACGCTGGCTGGAGGCGGGCGAGCAGGCGCGGCAACTCGAATACTGGCAGGCGCAACTGGGCGATGAGCATCCAGTGCTGGAACTGCCGCTGGACCATTCGCGCCCGGCGATGCCGAGCTATCGCGGTACGCGCTACGAATTCGCCATCGATGAAGCCCTGGCCGGGCAACTGCGCCACACCGCGCAGCAGCACCAGGTCACCTTGTTCATGCTGTTGCTCGCGGCGTTCAACGCCTTGCTGCACCGTTACACCGGGCAGAGCGATATCCGCGTCGGCGTGCCGATTGCCAACCGCAACCGTGGTGAAACCGAAGGGCTGATCGGCTTCTTCGTCAACACCCAGGTGTTGCGCACGCAACTGGATGGGCAGACTCGTGTCGACGCTCTGCTGCGCGCCGTCAAGGAAACTGCGCTCGGCGCCCAGGCCCATCAGGATCTGCCGTTCGAGCAACTGGTCGACGCGCTGAAACTTGAGCGCAGCCTCAGCCACACGCCGCTGTTTCAGGTGATGTACAACCATCAACCGCAGGTGGCCGATATCGCCAGCCTCAGCACTGCCTCGGGCCTGGTGCTCGACAGCCTCGACTGGCAGAGTCGCACCACTCAGTTTGACCTGACGCTGGACACCTACGAGCAGGGCGGCAGGCTGCGTGCCGCATTGACCTACGCCAGCGATCTGTTCGAGGCACCGACCATCGAGCGCATGGCGCAGCACTGGTTGCGCCTGCTTGCGGCGATGGTCGCCGATCCGTCGCAACGCATCGGCGAATTGCCGCTGCTCGACGCCGACGAGCAACACACTCTGGTGCATGAGTGGAACAACGTTCAGGCGGACTACCCGAGCAGCACGCCGATCCATCAACTGATCGAAGCGCAGGTAGCGCGTACGCCGGATGCACCGGCGCTGTTGTTTGCCGAGCAGTCGCTGAGCTATGCCGAACTGGACGCCCGGGCCAATCGTCTGGCGCATCTGCTGCGCGAACAAGGCGTGCGCGCCGACAGTCTGGTTGGCGTTTGCGCGTTGCGGTCGGTGGAAATGGTCGTCGCGCTGCTGGCAGTCCTCAAGGCCGGCGGCGCTTACGTACCGCTCGATCCGGAATACCCGCAGGAACGCCTGGCCTACATGATCGAGGACAGCGGCATCACTTTGCTGTTGACTCAGGCTGCGCTGCGCTCAGCGCTGCCGACCGATGCGGTGCAGGTGATCACGCTGGACGAGCCCGATCTGCTCGAAGGCTATAGCGACCAGCGTCCAGACGTCAGTGTCGATCCGTTGAACCTGGCGTACGTGATTTACACCTCAGGCTCCACCGGTAAACCGAAAGGCGCCGGCAACAGCCATGCGGCATTGGTCAACCGCTTGTGCTGGATGCAGGAGGCCTACGGGCTGGACGCCAGCGATGCGGTGTTGCAGAAAACCCCGTTCAGTTTCGACGTCTCGGTCTGGGAGTTCTTCTGGCCGCTGCTCACCGGTGCGCGGCTGGTGGTCGCCGCGCCGGGCGCGCACCGCGATCCGCTGCAACTGATCGACACCATCAACCACTACGGCATCAGCACGCTGCACTTCGTGCCGTCGATGTTGCAGGCATTCATTCACGAGCCCGGCGTGGAAAACTGCGTCGGCCTCAAACGCATCGTTTGCAGCGGTGAAGCTTTGCCGCTGGACGCGCAATTGCAGGTCTTCGCCAAGCTGCCAGCTACCGGTCTCTACAACCTCTACGGCCCCACCGAAGCGGCCATCGACGTTACCCACTGGACTTGCGTCGATGAGGGCGCCGACAGCGTGCCGATCGGTCGGCCGATCGCCAACCTGCGCACCCACGTGCTCGACGCCGAACTGCTGCCGGTGCCCAGTGGTGTGGCCGGCGAGCTGTACCTGGGTGGCGCCGGGCTGGCGCGCAGTTATCACCAGCGCCCGGGGCTGACCGCCGAGCGTTTCGTGCCGTGCCCGTTCCATCCCGGCGCGCGTCTTTATCGCACCGGCGACCGGGTGCGCCAGCGTGGCGATGGGGTGATCGAATACCTCGGCCGTCTCGACCATCAAGTGAAGTTGCGCGGCTTGCGCATCGAACTGGGCGAAATCGAAACCCGCCTGATGCAGCACCCGCTGGTGCGTGAAGCGGTAGTGCTGGTGCCGGATGGCAAACAGCTGGTCGCCTGGCTGGTGCTGGACAATCCGCAGCCGTCCGCTGACTGGCAGCAAGACGTCAAAGCCTGGCTGCTCGGCAGCCTGCCGGAATTCATGGTGCCAACCTGCCTGATCACGCTGGAGAAATTGCCGGTCACCGCCAACGGCAAACTTGATCGCAAGGCCTTGCCGCCAGCGGATGCCGCGCCACAGCAAGCATTCGTCGCGCCGCAGGATGCGCTGCAAAAAGCCCTCGCGGCGATCTGGGAAGACGTGCTCGGCCGTGAGCGCGTAGGTCTGGAAGACAATTTTTTCGAGCTGGGCGGCGACTCGATCATCTCGATTCAAGTGGTCAGCCGCGCGCGACAGGCCGGCATTCGTCTGAGCCCGCGCGATCTGTTCCAGTATCAGACCGTGCGTACCTTGGCGCGGGTGGCAAGTCTCGATCAACAGACCACCGTGGATCAGGCTGCTGTAACCGGCGCCGCAGTGCTCGGGCCGATCCAGCAGCAATTTTTCAGTCAGGCGATGCCGGTGCGTGAACACTGGAACCAGTCGTTGCTGCTGACCCCGCGCGAAACCCTGAACGCGCAGTGGCTCGACGCGGCGCTGACGCAACTGATCAATCATCACGACGCCTTGCGCTTGCGCTTTGTCGAAGGCGCTGAGGGCTGGCAGCAAAGCCATGGTCCGCTGATCGATAGCGCTGACCTGTGGGTGCGCGACGCTCAATCCCCCGAAGAATTGCAGACGCTGTGCAACCAGGCCCAGCGTAGCCTCGACCTGCGACAAGGGCCGTTGCTGCGGGCATTACTGGTGAGCATGGCGGACGGTAGCCAGCGTCTGGCGCTGATCATTCATCACTTGGTCGTCGACGGGGTTTCCTGGCGCGTACTGCTGGAAGATCTGCAGCAGGCGTATGAACAACGGGCGGCCGGTGGCGGCATTCAGTTGCCGGCGAAAACCCACGCGTTTCAGCAGTGGACCGCGCGTCTTGCTGACGAGGCTTCGCGTTTCGATGAGCAACTGGCGTACTGGAAAGCCCAGCATCTGGACGCCCGGGATCTGCCGTGCGAACGCCCGCAGGGCAGTCTGGAAAATCGCCACGGCGAAAAAATCGAATGGCGCCTCGACGCCGAGCGCACTCGACAGTTGCTGCAACAAGCGCCGGCGGCGTATCGCACTCAGGTCAATGACCTGTTGCTCACGGCGCTGGCACGCACCGTCAGCCGCTGGAGTCAGCAGCCGGGCACGCTGATCGAACTGGAAGGGCATGGTCGCGAAGACCTGTTCGATGACATCGACCTGACCCGCACCGTCGGTTGGTTGACCAGTCTGTTTGCGGTCAAGCTGACCGCGGCCGAAGACCTCGACGCTTCGATCAAGATGATCAAGGAGCAACTGCGCGCGGTGCCGGACAAGGGTCTGGGTTATGGCGTGCTGCGTTATCTGGCGGCGCCCGCGGTGCGCGGCGAACTGGCCGCGCTGGCGCCACCGCGCATCACGTTCAATTATCTCGGCCAGTTCGACCGCCAGTTCGACGAGGCAGCGTTGTTCGTGCCGTGCGCCGAAACCAGCGGCGTCGCCCAGGATCCGGCGGCGCCGCTCGCCAACTGGCTGAGCGTGGAAGGGCAGGTCTACGGCGGTGAGCTGTCGATGAGCTGGGGCTTCAGCCGCGAGATGTTCGACAGTGCAACGGTGCAGGCGCTGGTCGATCAGTACGCCATTGAGTTGCATGCGCTGATCGAGCATTGCTGTGCATTGCCAATCGCGCAGGCGACGCCATCGGACTTCCCGCTGGCGCGCATCAGCCAGACGCAACTCGATGCGCTGCCACTGCCGGCAGGTCAGCTTGACGATGTCTATCCGCTGTCGCCGATGCAGCAGGGCTTGCTGTTCCACACACTGTACGAACAGGCGGCGGGTGAGTACATCAACCAGTTGCGTGTCGATGTGCAAGGCCTCGACCCTGAGCGCTTCCGCGCCGCGTGGCAGGCCACGGTCGATGCGCAGGATATTTTGCGCAGCGGTTTTGTCTGGCAGGGCGAGCTGGCGCAGCCGCTGCAGATCGTGCACAAACAGGTGCAATTGCCCTTCACCACGCTCGACTGGCGTGACCGCGACGATCAACCGACGGCGCTCGCGACACTGGCGGAGGCCGAGCGGCAGCAAGGTTTCGATCTGACGCAGGCGCCATTGTTGCGACTGCTGCTGGTGCAAACCGGCGCCGAGCAGTGGCATCTGATTTACACCCATCACCACATCCTGATGGACGGCTGGAGCAATGCGCAGCTGCTTGGCGAAGTGTTGCAACGCTACAGCGGTCGAAACCCGGAAAACAATGGCGGGCGTTATCGCGATTACATCGCCTGGCTGCAACGCCAGGACGGCCAGTTGAGCGAGGCCTTCTGGACCGAGCAACTGGCCGCGCTGCACGAGCCGACCCGACTGGCGCGCGCGGCCACCGCTGGTGAGCAGCACAGCGGTCACGGCGATCATTACCTGACCCTGGATGCGCAACGCACGCAACGCCTGGAAGCGTTCGCCCGTCAGCAGAAAGTCACCGTCAACACGCTGGTGCAAGCCGCGTGGCTGCTGTTGCTGCAACGCTATACCGGCCTTGACGCGGTGGCGTTCGGGGCGACGGTGGCCGGGCGTCCGGCCGAATTGCCAGGTATCGAGCAACAGGTCGGTCTGTTCATCAATACCTTGCCGGTGATCGGCGCGCCGCGTCCGGATCAAAGCGTTGGCGACTGGCTGCAAGCGGTGCAGGCGCAGAACCTCAGCCTGCGCGATTTCGAGCACACGCCGCTGGCGGACATCCAGCGCTGGGCCGGGCAGGGCGGCGAAGCGCTGTTCGACAACATTCTGGTGTTCGAAAACTACCCGATTGCCCAGGCGCTGAGTCAGGCGGGGCAGGGTCTGCAGTTCGGCGAGGTCGGCAATCTTGAGCAGACCCACTATGCGCTGAGCGTCGCCGTCACCCTCGGCGAGCAACTGGCGCTGCACTACAGCTTCGACCGCGGCCAGTTCGCTCGCGCGGTGATCGAAGGCATCAGTGCGCATTTGCTGCAACTACTCGAACAATTCGCGCTGTCAGCGACGCGTAACCTCGGTGAAATCGCCCTCGCAGACGCTCAGGAGCATGCGCGCCAGCAAGGCGAAAACCATCCGCAACCGTATCCGGTGAATATCGGTGTGCATCAGCGCATTGCGGCGCTGGCCGCCGAGCGTCCGCAGCGCACCGCGGTGATTTTCAATGGCAGGCATTTCAGTTATGGCGAGATCGACCAGCGCGCCAATCAACTGGCCCATGCGCTGATCGCCCGTGGCGTCGGCGCGGAAACCCGCGTCGGCGTGGCCCTGCCGCGCAGCGAGTCGGTGATCGTTGCACTGCTGGCGGTGCTCAAGGCGGGCGGCGCCTATGTGCCGCTGGATACTCATTATCCGCGCGAGCGTCTGGCCTACCTGATCGAGGATTCCGGGCTGGCGCTGCTGATCAGCGATTCGTCGGTGTCGGCGCAACTGCCAGTCGCCGCAGCGGTGCCGCTGCTGGAGCTGGATCGTCTGGAGGTGAGCGAATGGCCGGTCGCAGCACCGCCGGTAAACCTCGACCCGGACAACCTCGCCTATGTGATCTACACCTCCGGCTCCACGGGCAATCCGAAAGGCGTCAGCGTCGCCCACGGGCCGTTGGCCATGCATTGCCAGGCCATCGGTGAGCGCTATGAAATGCGCGACAGCGACTGCGAATTCCACTTCATGTCGTTCGCCTTCGACGGCGCCCACGAACGCTGGCTCACCAGCCTGACCCACGGCGCCTCGCTGCTGATTCGCGACGACACCTTGTGGACGCCGGAGCAGACCTATAACGCGATGATCGAACACGGTGTGACCGTGGTGGCGTTCCCGCCGGTGTATCTGCAGCAACTGGCCGAGCATGCCGAGCGCGTCGGCAACCCACCGAAAGTGCGGATCTACTGCTTCGGCGGCGATGCTGTGCCGAGCGCCAGTTTCGAGCGGGTCAAACGCGCGCTGGATCCGGATTACATCATCAACGGCTACGGCCCGACCGAAACCGTGGTCACGCCGCTGATTTGGAAGGCCGGCCGCGAAGAGCCGTGCGGCGCGGCCTACGCGCCGATCGGCAGCCGTATCGGCGACCGCAGCGCTTATGTCCTCGACGCTGCGCTGAACCTGCTGCCACAAGGCATGGCCGGTGAGTTGTACCTCGGTGGCAGCGGTCTGGCGCGTGGTTACCTGAATCGTCCGGGGTTGACTGCCGAACGCTTTGTTGCTGATCCGTTCAGCACCGGTGGCTTGCTTTATCGCACCGGGGATCTGGTGCGCCAGCGCGGCGACGGTACCTTCGACTACCTCGATCG
Organism: Pseudomonas sp. 15C; assembly: GCF_055484735.1. NCBI lineage: Bacteria > Pseudomonadati > Pseudomonadota > Gammaproteobacteria > Pseudomonadales > Pseudomonadaceae > Pseudomonas > Pseudomonas sp. 15C. Next base: position 21,668 of record NZ_JBUDGD010000058.1, read on the forward strand.
CATCGACAATCAGGTGAAAATCCGTGGTTTCCGCATCGAGCTCGGCGAGGTCGAAGCCGCCCTGCAAGCCCTTGCCGGCGTGCGCGAAGCGGTGGTGATTGCGCAGGAAGGCAGTGGCGGCAGCGGCAAGCGTCTGGTGGCGTACGTGGTCAGTGATTCGAGCCGTGCCGACTTTACTGAAGAACTGCGCGCGCAACTCGCGGCCAGTCTGCCGGCGCACATGGTTCCGGCGTACGTTTTGCGTCTTGAGCGTCTGCCACTGACCCCGAACGGCAAACTCGATCGCAAGAACCTGCCGAAGCCGGATGTCAGCCAACTGCAACAGGTTTATGTGGCGCCGCAGACCGCGCTGGAGCAGCAACTGGCGGCGATCTGGCAGGACGTGCTCAAGCTTGAGCAGGTCGGCATCAGCGACAACTTCTTCGAGCTGGGCGGCGATTCGATCATCTCGATTCAGGTGGTCGGCCGTGCGCGGCAAGCCGGGATTCGCTTCACCCCCAAAGACCTCTTCGAGCACCAGACCATTGCCGCGCTGGCCGTGGTCGCGCAGACCGGTGAAGCGCTGCACCTGATCGATCAGCACGCGGTGACCGGCAGCAGCGCGCTGCTGCCGATTCATCAGGAATTCTTCGCGCAAGCAATCCCTGACCGCCATCACTGGAACCAGTCGGTGATGCTCAAACCCTCGCAAACGCTGAACGCACAGGTGCTGGAGCAAGCGCTGGATGCGCTGGTTGTGCACCACGACAGCTTGCGTCTGCAATTTGTCGAGCAGGCTGACGGCTGGGCTGCGCATTACCGCGACGTCGCCACCCAAGCGGGCGAAACGATTCTTTGGCAGGTCGAGGTCGCTGACCTCGAAGCTTTAGAGACGCTGGGCGACAAGGCGCAGCGCAGCCTGCAACTGAGTGGCGGTTCGCTGATCCGCGCGGTGCTGGCCGATCTGGCTGACGGTTCGCAACGGCTGTTGCTGATCGTCCATCACCTGGTGGTCGATGGCGTGTCGTGGCGGATTCTGTTCGAAGACCTGCAAAACGCTTATCGGCAGATCAGCGCCGGTCAGGCTGTGCAGCTTCCGGCGAAAACCAGCGCGGTCAAGGACTGGGCAACGGCGTTGCAGGACTACGCTACCAGCCCTGCCTTGCAAGCCGAACCGGGCTTCTGGCAGCAGCAGTTGCACGGTGCCTCGGCGGCGTTGCCGTACGACCGTCCGGACGGTGGGCAACGACACGATCAGGCGCTGACTATCCGCAGCAAGCTCGACAAGACCCTGACTCGCCAGCTGTTGCAGGACGCCCCCCAGGCCTATCGCACGCAAGTCAACGATCTGCTGCTGACCGCGCTGGCGCGGGTGCTGGTGCGCTGGACCGGTGCCGACAACGCGCTGGTGCTGCTCGAGGGCCACGGTCGCGAAGATCTGTTCGAGCACATCGACCTGACCCGCAGCGTCGGCTGGTTCACCAGCGTCTACCCGGCCTGCCTGACGCCGGCCGCCGAGCTGGGCGCCTCGCTCAAGCAAGTCAAAGAACAACTGCGGGCGATTCCGCACAAGGGCATCGGCTTCGGCGCGCTGGCGTACCTGGGCGATGAACAGGCACGCCAGGCCCTGCAAGCCTTGCCGGTACCGCGCCTGACCTTCAACTATCTGGGTCAGTTCGACGGCAGTTTTGCCGAGGCCGATCACGCCTTGTTCGTACCGACCGGCGAAGCCGCCGGTGCCGAAGTCAACCTGCAAGGTCCGCTGGGCAATCCACTGGCGCTGAACGGCAAAGTCTTCGGCGGTGAGCTGGACCTGAACTGGACCTACAGCAGCGGCCTGTTCGATGCGGCGACCATTCAGCGCCTGGCCGATGACTATGTGCAGGAGCTGACGGCCCTGATCGGCCATTGCTGCGCCAGCGGCAACCGTGGAGTGACGCCGTCGGATTTCCCGCTGGCGCAGTTGTCGCAAGCGCAACTCGATGGGTGGGTGCTGGCGCCGCAGAGCATCGACGATATTTACCCGTTGTCGCCGATGCAGCAGGGCATGCTGTTCCACACCCTGCTCGAACACGGCAATGGCGATTACATCAACCAGATGCGCCTCGACGTCGACGGTGTCGAGCCGCAGCGCTTCCGTGCGGCCTGGCAAGCGGCAGTGGATGCCCATGACATTTTGCGCAGTGGCTTCTTCTGGCAGGGCGATCTGCCGCAACCGCTGCAAGTGGTGCAGCGTCAGGTCGAGGTACCGTTCAGCGTCATCGACTGGCGCGGCAAGAGCGACCTCGACGCGGCGTTGCAAACCCTCGCCGACGAAGAACGCGCGCTGGGCCTGGACCTGAACAGTGCGCCGTTGTTGCGTCTGGTGCTGGTACGCACGGCGACCGATCGTCATCACCTGATCTACACCAATCACCACATCCTGATGGACGGCTGGAGCAGCGCGCAGTTGCTTGGCGAAGTCCTGCAGCACTACCGCGGTGAAGCGGTCGCGCGGCCAGCGGGGCGCTATCGCGATTACATCGGCTGGTTGCAGCGTCAGGACGCGGCAGCGGCCGAAAATTACTGGTTGGCAACGTTGCGCGAACTGCGCGAGCCGACGCGTCTGGCCGATGCGATTGCGCGGCCGAATGACGCTTTGCCGAGTGTCGGTTACGGCGATCATTACCAGGTGCTGGACGCCGACCTGACCCGGCGCCTGAGCGAATTTGCCCGGGCGGCGAAAGTCACTGTCAACACCGTGGTGCAAGCGGCGTGGTTGCTGCTGTTGCAGCGCTACAGCGGGAAAACCTGCGTGGCCTTCGGCGCGACCGTGGCTGGGCGGCCAGCCGATGTGCCGGGCGTCGAGGCGCAGATCGGCCTGTTCATCAACACACTGCCGGTGGTCGCCGCGCCGCACGCGCAGCAGGGTCTGAGCGAATGGCTGCAAGCCGTGCAGGGGCAAAACCTCGCCTCTCGGGAATTCGAACACACGCCGCTGGCCGACATTCAGCGTTGGGCCGGGCAGGGCGGCGATGCGCTGTTCGACAGCCTGATGGTGTTCGAGAACTACCCGATCGCCGAAGCGCTGGAACGTGGCGCGCCGCAAGGCCTGCGCTTCGGTGCGGTGGTCAATCAGGAGCAGACCAACTATCCGCTGACCCTGCTGGTGAGTCTGGGCGCGCAGCTATCGGTGCATTTCAGCTATCAGCGTGACTGCTTCGCTCCGGCCAGCGTGGCGCAGTTGGGCGCGCATCTGCAGCGTCTGCTGATGCAGATGAGCGAGGCGGGCGAGCGCACGCTTGGCGAGTTGCAGCTGGTCGTAGACGTTCCGCGCGTTGACACCTCGTTCGTCACTGAACAGTGCATTCATCAGGCCATTGCCGAGCAGGTAGTAGCGGCGCCTGATGCACTGGCGGTGACCTTCAGCGACCGTCAACTGACTTACGCCGAACTGGACGCACAGGCCAATCGTCTGGCGCACAAGCTCATCGAAATGGGCGTCGGCCCGGAAGTACGGGTGGGCGTAGCGATGCCGCGTTCCGAGCAGTTGCTGGTCGCCCTGCTGGCGGTGCTCAAGGCTGGCGGCGCCTATGTGCCGCTGGACCCGGATTACCCGGCCGATCGCGTCGCTTATATGCTCGAAGACAGCCGTGCGCGAGTGTTGCTCACCGAGCAAGCGGTCGCCGCGACGTTGAGCGTGCCTGCCTCGACTCAAGTGGTATTGCTGGATCAAGTTAACCTGAGCCGCTACGCAACCGTTGCGCCGCAAACGCGCGTGCAGCCGGACAACCTCGCTTACGTGATCTACACCTCGGGTTCCACCGGCAAACCGAAGGGCGTGGCGATTGCCCATCGCAATGTTATGGCATTGATCGACTGGTCGGCCAAGGTGTACAGCCGCGACGATATTCAGGGTGTCCTGGCGTCGACGTCGGTGTGCTTCGATTTGTCGGTGTGGGAGCTGTTCGTAACGCTGGCCAACGGCGGTTCGCTGATCATCGCGCGCAACGCTTTGGAGCTGGCGCAATTGCCGGCGCGCGATCAGGTGCGGTTGATCAACACTGTGCCATCAGCTATTGCCGCATTGCAGCGTGCCGGGCAGATTCCTGCCAGCGTTCGAATCATCAATCTGGCCGGCGAACCGCTCAAGCAAGGCCTGGTCGACGCGCTGTATCAACAGCCGAACGTTGAGCACGTCTACGACCTGTACGGCCCGTCGGAAGACACCACTTACTCGACCTGGACCCGCCGCATTGCCGGCGGCCAGCCGCGCATCGGTCGTGCTCTCGATCACAGCATCAGTCATCTGCTGGATGCCGATCTGCACCGGGTGCCGCAGGGCGTTGCGGCGGAGTTGTACCTGTCCGGCGCTGGCATCACCCGCGGTTACCTCGGCCGTGCGGCGATGACTGCCGAACGTTTCGTACCCAATCCATTCAGCGGCAACGGCGAGCGCCTGTATCGCACCGGCGACCTGATTCGCCAGCGTGAACAGGGCAACCTCGAATACCTGGGCCGCATCGACCACCAAGTGAAGATTCGCGGCTTGCGTATCGAACTGGGCGAGATCGAAGCACGCCTGGTTGCGCATGCCGAAGTGCGCGAAGCGGTGGTGATTGCCAGCGAAGTGACGGGCAGCCAGCAACTGATCGCCTATCTGGTACCGGTCGATCCGACAGTGATTGAGGCCGGGGCCGGGTTGCAAGGCGATCTGCACGACCGCCTCAGCACCTGGCTGGGCGCAACCCTGCCGGATTACATGGTGCCCAGCCATCGCCTGTGGCTGGCGCAACTGCCGCTGACGCCCAACGGCAAGATCGATCGCAAGCGCTTGCCGGCGCCGGAATCGAACGCGGTGCAACAACACGTCGAACCGGTCAACGCCACCGAACAGACGCTGGTGGATATCTGGAAGGAAGTGCTGGGACTGGCGCAGGTCAGCACTCACGACAGCTTCTTCGCCTTGGGCGGCGATTCGATTGTCTCCATTCAGGTGGTCAGCCGCGCCCGTCAGCAAGGCCTGGAACTGAGCCCGAAAGACCTGTTCCAGCACCCGACCATTGAGCAATTGGCCCAGCGCGTCGGTAGCAGCAGCAACGTTGCGCCGACCGCGCTGATCGAGATGCCGCTGCATGGCCTGAGTGATGCGCAAGTCGCCGATTTGCCGCTGGCGCAGGATCAGTTGGCCGGGCTTTATCGTCTGTCACCGATGCAGCAGGGCATGCTGTTCCTCGGCTTGAATTCGCCGGAATCGGACCTCTACATCAACCAGTTGAGCATTGCCGTGCAAGGCCTTGATCCGGCGCGTTTACACGCGGCCTGGGCCAGCGTCAGTCGTCGCCACGACATTCTGCGCACGGGTTTCCTCTGGCAGGACATGGCCGAGCCGCTGCAGTTCGTGCTCGCCGATCCGCAACTGCCGTTCTGCCTGCTCGACTGGCGTGACCAGGATCACTCGGCCGAGGCGCTGCAAGCATTGGCCGACGCCGAGCGAGCCAAAGGCTTCGATCTCGATCAGCCACCGCTGCAACGCCTGACGCTGGTGCAGGTTGGCGCGGATAGCTATCAACTGATCTGGACCTATCACCACATCCTGATCGACGGCTGGAGCAGTTCGCAGTTGATCGGCGAGGTGTTGAGCCAGTACTCCGGCACACCGCTGGCCGAGGCGGTGCCGTACCGTCATTACATCAACTGGCTGCAACAGCAGGACGACGCGGCCAGCGAAGGCTTCTGGCGTCAGCAACTGAATCAGCTCGACGAGCCGACTTACCTTGCCGACGCGGTGTCGCGCACTGGCAGCGGTCGCGGTCACGAGGCGCTGTACAGCCGCTTGGGCGCCGCTCGCACCGAACAGCTCAAAGCTTTTGCGCAAGCGCAGCAAGTCACGCTTAACACGCTGGTGCAGGGTGCCTGGCTGATGCTGCTCAGCCGTTACAGCGGCCAGCGCTGCGTGGCGTTCGGGGCGACGGTGGCGGGGCGCCCGGCGAGCCTGCCGGCGTCGGAGTCGATCCTCGGCCTGTTCATCAACACCCTGCCGGTGATCAAGGACGTGCCGGCCGAGCAAGCGGTCGGCGACTGGCTGCGTGATCTGCAGGACTTCAATCTCGAACTGCGTGAGCGCGAATACACGCCGCTGACCGACGTGCAGCGTTGGGCCGGGCGGGCGGGGCAGGCGTTGTTCGACAGCATCATCGTCTTCGAGAATCACCCGATCGATCAGGCGCTGCGCGAATGGCGCGACGACTCGCTGACGTTCGGCGAGATCAGCAACGCCGGCCTGACCAACTTCCCGATGGACTTGATGGTCACGCTCGAAGAAGGGCTGGTGATCGAATACATGTTCCTGCGTGAGCATTTCGATCTCGCAACCGTGGAAGGCATTCGCGCCAACATGGAAGGCCTGCTCGCTGCATTGGCCGCAGATGCCGCGCAACCGCTGGGGCGGATCGGTTTGCCGAGCGCTCGGTCGGTGGTCGCGCCGAGCCTGCCAGCCGCTTTGCCGGCGCTGGCGGTGCATCAGCGTGTTGCGCAACGGGCACTGGAGCAGGGCGAGCAGACGGCGGTGATCTTCAACGGCCAGGCGTTCAGCTATGCGCAGATTGACGCTCGCGCCAACCTTCTGGCCCATGCGTTGATCGCTGAAGGCGTAGGGCCGGAGGTACGCGTCGGTGTCGCGCTGCCGCGCAGCGAAGACCTGATCGTGGCCTTGCTCGCGGTGCTCAAGGCCGGCGGCGCTTACGTGCCGCTCGATGCGACTTACCCGCGTGAACGCCTGAGCTACCTGATGGGTGATTCCGGCATCGCCTTGTTGCTCAGCGATTCCAGTCTGCGTGAGGTCATGCCGACGCAGGCCAGTCTGCCTGTGCTGGAGCTGGATCAACTCGATCTGAGTGGTCAGCCCGAGAGCGCACCGCAGGTCGTCGTGCATGCGGACAACCTCGCTTACGTCATCTACACCTCTGGCTCCACCGGCCAGCCGAAAGGCGTCGGCGTCGCCCACGGGCCGTTGGCGATGCACTGCGAGGCGATCGGTCAGCGTTACGAAATGACCGCAGCCGATTGCGAATTGCACTTCATGTCGTTCGCCTTCGATGGCGCCCATGAGCGCTGGTTGACCACGTTGACCCACGGCGCGCGCCTGCTGGTCCGTGATGACAGCCTGTGGACCGCCGAGCAGACTTACGAAGCGCTGCACGAATATGGCGTGACCGTGGCGGCGTTTCCGCCGGTGTACCTGCAGCAATTGGCCGAGCACGCCGAGCAGCACGGCAACCCGCCCGCGGTGCGCATCTATTGCTTCGGTGGCGATGCGGTGCCGGTGGCGAGTTTTGAGCTGGCCAAACGTGCGCTGAAGCCGCAGTACATCATCAATGGCTACGGCCCGACGGAAACTGTGGTCACGCCACTGATCTGGAAGGCCGGCGCTGACGACGTATGCGGTGCGGCCTACGCACCGATTGGCACGGTGGTCGGCGAGCGTAGCGGTTACGTGCTCGACGCCGACCTCAATCCGCTGCCACTGGGACTTGCCGGCGAGCTGTACCTGGGCGGCGCGTTGGCCCGTGGTTATCTGGGCCGCGCCGGCGGCAGCGCCGAGCGCTTCGTCGCCAACCCGTTCAGCGCCGACGGCAGCCGTCTGTACCGCACCGGCGACCTGGTGCGCCAGCGCGAAGACGGCACCGTCGACTATCTCGGGCGCATCGATCAGCAGGTGAAGATCCGTGGTTTCCGTATCGAGCTGGGCGAAGTCGAGGCGCGTCTCAAGCGGCAACCCGGCGTGCGCGACGCCGCGGTGGTGGCCCGCGACGGCGTCAGCGGCAAGCAGTTGCTCGGGTATGTCGTCGCTATGCCCGACGTCGCGGTGGACGGTTTCTGCGAGCGCCTGCGCGACCAGCTCAAGGCCAGCCTGCCGGACTACATGGTGCCTGCGCACCTGATGCTGCTCGAACGCATGCCGCTGACACCGAACGGCAAACTTGACCGCAAGGCCTTGCCGAACCCGGATGCCGAACAGCGCCAGGCTTATCTGGCGCCGCGCACCGAGCTGGAAAAGGCGCTGGCGAAGATCTGGCAGGACGTGCTGAAAATCGAACGCGTCGGCCTCAGCGACAACTTCTTCGAACTGGGCGGCGACTCGATCCTCAGCCTGCAAGTGATCGCCCGCAGCCGTGTGCTCAAGGCCCAGGGCCTGAGTTTGAAACTGCGCGACCTGATGCAGAAACCGAGCATCGCCGAGCTGGTGGCCAGCGTGCAAGGCAGCACCGAAAAAGCCAGCGCAATGTTGGCGATGAATGCTCACGTTGACGGTGTCGCGCCGCTGTTCTGCATCCACGCAGGCTTTGGCACGGTGTTCGATTACGAGCCGTTGGCGCGACGCTTGAGCGGACGCCGCCAGGTGTTGGCGATCCAGTCGCGGATGCTCCTCGATCCGACGTTCCACGACGCCTCGCTGCAGAGCATGGCCAGCGACTACGTTGCGCAGATTCGCGCAAAACAGGCGCATGGACCGTACCACCTGTTGGGCTGGTCGCTGGGCGGGACCCTGGCGATGCTGATCGCGGCGCAACTGGAGCAAGCCGGGCAGCCGGTGAAATTTGTCGGTCTGGTGGACAGCTTCGTGCCGTCGGCCAGGGTCAACGAAGGCGCGGTTGATGACTGGCAAGCCGACCTGCGTGACTTCCTGCAAGTGACGCTGCCGGATGCTGCGCCAGGTTTGAGTATCGACGGCGAAGAAACCCCGCAGAACATTCAAGCACTGTTCGGCCGCGCCATGAGCAGCGCGCGCGGGGCTTCGACCTACGTGGCGCTGGGCGCCGATGAACTGGCTCATGTGTTCAGCGTCGCCCGCCGACTCAAACAGCTGTCGCTGCAACTGGACCGCTGCACGCCGTTGGCGATCACGCCGATGTGCTGGTGGACCCTGGGCCGCGAAGAGGAAGCCTTGCAATTGGCAGCGCAACTGGAGCAGCCGGGCATGGGCGGCGAATGGCTCGATTGCGGGCACTTCCAGATTCCGCGCGATGCAACGTTCCTGTCCGAGGCTGAAGAAATGCTCGGCGAGATCGTTGAACCTGTAGCCATGTCCTGAACTGAACAGCGGTGGGGCGCCTGTGGCGCTCGACCGCGCTGGAGATTACTGAATGTTGTTGAACCCTGATATCGCCGCGTTTTTGCAACTGGTCGGCAACGGCCGGGCGAGTGGCAAACGCGTGGGCATGCACCAACTGAGTCCGGCCGAGGCGCGTGAGCAGTTCGATCAATCTTCACTGTTGATGGACGCTGGCGGTGAAGAACTGCACGGGGTGGATGAGCTGCAATTGCCGGTGCGCGATGGCGCGCTGCTCAATGCACGGATCTACAGTAACCAGCCTTTGAGCGCGGGTGCTGGCCGACCGGCGCTGTTGTATTTCCATGGCGGTGGATATGTGGTTGGTAGCCTCGATTCCCATGATTCGCTGTGCCGGGCGCTGGCCGCGATGGCTGACTGCGTGGTGCTGTCGGTGGCGTATCGGCTGGCACCGGAGTTTCGCTTTCCCACTGCGGCGGATGATGCTCGTGATGCCTGGGACTGGTTGGTGGCCAGTGCTGCGGATCTCGGCGTGGATGCCTCGCGTCTGGCGGTTGCCGGTGACAGCGTGGGCGGCAGCCTGGCCACGGTGTTGGCGGCGCAACTGGCCGGTGCCGTGGTTCGGCCGCGTTTGCAGGTGCTGATCTATCCGGTGACCGATGCCAGTCGCGGCACGCCTTCGATCGAGCGGTTTGCTGAAGGTCATCTGTTGGAGAAGGCGTCGCTGGAGTGGTTTTACGGCCACTATCAGCGTGAGTCGGGTGATCGTCTTGATCCGCGGTTTTCGCCGTTGCTCGGGGAAGTCTCGGCTGATGTTGCGCCGGTGCTGCTGGTGTTGGCCGAGTGTGATCCGCTGCATGATGAGGGGGTGGCGTATGCGTGTCATTTGCAGGCGGCGGGGGTGGCTGTCGAGCTCAAGGTGTATGCGGGGATGACGCACGACTTCATGCGCATGGGCGCGATTGTCGATGAGGCTGAGGAGGCGCAGTTGTTTATTGCCGGGCGTTTGGCTCAGGCGTTTGCTCGGGGGTGATTTTGTTTTGGCCTTGGCGGCCTTGGCGGCCTTTGGGCCGACCAGGCTGTGGTTTGGTGGTGTGGATATCCGTTTTTTTGGGTGTGGCGGCTGGCGGTTCCGCCCTTACGGCGGGTCACCTTTTTCAAACGCCAAAAAGGTAACCCAAAACGCTTGCTCCTACGTACGGCCCTCGCAGGCTCGGGTCCCTTCGC
>NZ_JBUDGD010000059.1:0-31283 GCF_055484735.1 Pseudomonas sp. 15C
ACCACCGAGATCGGCGCGACCTCGCGGGAGATTGCCGCGACCTCGCGAGATCTGGTGCGCACGATGACCGAAGTGTCGACTGCGGCCGATCAGGCCTCGGTGCTTGCCGGCTCCGGCCAGCAAGGCCTGGCGCGCATGGAAGACACCATGCACTCGGTGATGGGCGCCGCCGATCTGGTCAACGCCAAACTGGCGATCCTCAACGAGAAGGCTGGCAACATCAATCAGGTGGTCGTCACCATCGTCAAAGTTGCCGATCAGACCAATCTGCTGTCGCTCAACGCTGCCATCGAAGCCGAGAAGGCGGGTGAATACGGGCGTGGGTTTGCCGTGGTCGCCACCGAAGTACGGCGTCTGGCCGACCAGACCGCCGTCGCCACTTACGATATCGAACAAATGGTGCGCGAGATCCAGTCGGCGGTGTCGGCCGGGGTGATGGGCATGGACAAATTCTCTGAGGAAGTGCGTCGCGGCATGTCCGAGGTGCAGCAGGTTGGCGAGCAGTTGTCGCAGATCATTCATCAGGTGCAGGCGCTGGCGCCGCGGGTGTTGATGGTCAACGAAGGCATGCAGGCCCAGGCCACCGGCGCCGAGCAGATCAACCATGCGCTGGTGCAGTTGGGCGACGCCAGCAGCCAGACCGTCGAATCGCTGCGCCAGGCCAGTTTCGCCATCGACGAACTGAGCCAGGTGGCCGTCGGGCTGCGCAGCGGCGTTTCGCGATTCAAAGTCTGATGAACGAAGTCATCGCCAAGCGCGGTGTTGCGCCAGTGACGAAACCGGCATTGTTCCTGCTGTTTCGCATCGGCAGCGAGCGTTATGCCCTGCGCGCCACCGAAGTGGCGGAAGTGTTGCCGCGAGTGGCGTTGAAGCCGATTGCCCGGGCGCCGCAGTGGGTCGCCGGAGTGTTTGCCTATCGCGGTGCGGTGGTGCCGGTCATCGACCTCAGTGCCTTGACCTTCGGCCAGCCTGCCGAGGCGCGCACCAGCACGCGGTTGGTGCTGGTCAACTATCGCCCGGATGACGCCGAGTCCGCGCAGTGGCTCGGGCTGATTCTCGAGCAGGCGACCGATACCCTGCGTTGCCATCCTGAAGATTTTCAGCCTTACGGCCTGGATAACCGCGAGGCGCCGTACCTCGGTCCGGTGCGCGAAGACGCCCAGGGGCTGGTGCAGTGGGTGCGGGTCAATGACTTGCTCGACGAGTCGGTGCGCGCCTTGCTGTTTCCCGATCCGCCGCGCGACCCGGCGCAGCTTGAGGCGCAGGCATGAGCGCTGATCAGCGGTTTTTCGACTTTCTCAAAGAGCGCATCGGCCTCGATGTAACGTCGGTCGGCCCGGCGATCATCGAGCGTGCTGTGCGTCAGCGCACCACGCTTTCGCAGGCGGCTGATAGCGATGACTACTGGCGATTGCTGCAAGGCTCGCGGGATGAGCAGCAGGCGCTGATCGAAGCGGTGATCGTGCCGGAGACATGGTTTTTCCGTTATCCGGAATCCTTCGCCACGCTGGGCAAACTGGCGCGCGCCCGGCTTAAAGAACTGAATAACATGCGCGCTCTGCGCATTCTCAGCCTGCCGTGTTCCACCGGCGAAGAACCCTATTCGATTGCCATGGCCCTGCTCGATGCCGGATTGCAGCCGCATCAATTCAAGGTCGACGGGATGGACGTCAGCCCGCTCTCGGTAGAGAAGGCGCGGCGTGCCTTATACGGCAAGAATTCGTTTCGCGGCCAGGATCTGGATTTCCGCGAACGGCATTTTTTCGCCGAGCAGGATGGCCATCGGGTCAACGAAAACGTGCGTGAACAGGTGCGTTTGCAGGTCGGCAACGTGCTCGATCCAGCGCTCTTGGCCAGTGAGCCAGCCTTCGATTTCGTGTTCTGCCGCAACCTGCTGATCTACTTCGACCAGCCGACCCAGAAGCAGGTGTTCGAAGTGCTCAAGCGCCTGACGCATTTCGACGGCGTGCTGTTTATCGGCCCCGCCGAGGGCAGCCTGCTCGGCCGTCTGGGCATGCGCTCGATCGGCATTCCCCAGTCGTTCGCGTTCAGCCGTCACAGCGAACCGCACCCCGAGCCGTTGCCGACGCCGAAACCGATCGCCGTGCCGATCAGCCAACCGCTGCGCAATCCGCCGCCAGTGCCGGTTGTGCGCAGTCGCCCGTTTGCTGCCGTGACACCATTGCCAACCGCGGCCAAAGCCGCGAATCCGGACGCCGCCAGCTTGCTGGCGCACATCGCTGCGCTGGCCAACGAAGGCAAAAGTGCCGAAGCGCGCGCCGCTTGCGAACAATACCTGCGCAGCCATGAACCGGTGGCGCAGGTGTTCTACTGGCTCGGCCTGCTCAGCGATGTCACCGGCCTGACCCTCGAAGCCCAGGGTTTCTATCGCAAGGCGTTGTACCTCGAACCGCAACACCCCGAAGCGTTGATGCACCTGGCGGCGTTACTGCAGGCCCAGGGCGACACGGCGGGAGCCCGACGATTGCAGGAGCGTGCCGCCCGCAGCGGCCGCACCGCCGACAGTGAGCGCAAACGATGATCGCGTCCGACACTTTCAACGTCACCCACGAAGACGCCCGCGACATCGACGATTGCTGGAATCGCATCGGCATTCATGGCGACAAGTCTTGCCCGCTGCTCGAAGAACACATTCATTGCCGTAACTGCTCGGTGTATTCCGCCGCCGCCACGCGTCTGCTCGACCGTTACGCGTTGCAGCAGGACGAGCGCGACCCGGTGGCCAGCGCCGTGGAGACGGACGTAAAGACCCGCTCGCTGCTGATGTTTCGCCTTGGCGAGGAATGGCTCGGGCTGGCCACGCGCAGCTTGGTGGAAGTCGCGCCGATGCAGGCGATTCACTCGCTGCCGCATCAGCGCTCGCGAGCGCTGCTGGGCGTGGCCAACGTGCGTGGCGCGCTGGTCGCGTGCCTGTCGCTGGTCGAATTGCTCGATCTGGACGCCAATGCGGCGCCGACCACTGGCGCGCGAATCATGCCGCGTATGCTGATCATCGCCGCCCATGGCGGGCCGGTGGTGGTGCCGGTGGACGAGGTCGACGGCATTCATGCCATTGACGAGCGCATTCTTGCGGCCGCCTCGCAATCCGCTGCGCAGGCAAGTGCGAAATATACTCGCGGTGTTTTGCAATATCGCGGTCGCAGCTTGCGCTGGCTCGACGAAGAACAGTTGCTGTCCGCCGTGACCCGGAGCCTGACATGACCCCCGAGCAAATGCGCGACGCCTCGCTGCTCGAGCTGTTCAGCCTTGAAGCCGAGGCCCAGACCCAGGTTCTCAGCGCCGGGCTGCTGGCGCTGGAACGCAATCCAACTCAGGCCGATCACCTAGAATCGTGCATGCGCGCCGCCCACTCGCTCAAAGGCGCAGCGCGGATCGTCGGCATCGACAGCGGCGTCAGCGTCGCCCATGTCATGGAAGATTGCCTGGTCAGCGCGCAGGAAGGGCGCCTGCTGCTGCGCCCCGAGCATATCGACGCGTTGTTGCAGGGCACCGATTTGCTCATGCGCATCGCCACGCCGGCGAACGCGCCGCAACCGCCAGACATCGAGGCCTATGTAGCGTTGATGGCGCGGTTGCTCGATCCGTCGGCAGCCCCGGCAGCAGCGCCCGTCGTCGCGCCGCCGATGGCCGAGCTGCAACTCGAGCCCGCACCAGTGCCGGTGCCAGCTATGGAGGCGCCTGTCGAAGCTGCCGAGCCGGCACCGCGCAAAAGCAAGCGCACCACGGAAGGTGGCGAGCGCGTGTTGCGGGTGACGGCCGAACGCCTGAACAGCCTGCTCGATCTGTCGAGCAAATCGCTGGTGGAAACCCAGCGCCTCAAGCCGCATCTGGCGACCATGCAACGCCTCAAGCGCATGCAGAACAATGGCCTGCGCGCGCTGGAAAACCTCAACGTGCACCTCAAGGAACACGCCTTGAGCCTCGAGGCGCTGGAAGCCCTCGAAGACGCGCGCCGTTTGCTCGCCGAATCGCAACAATTGCTCAGCGAGAAAAATGCCGAACTCGATGAGTTCGCCTGGCAGGCCAGCCAACGCGCGCAAGTGCTTTATGACACGGCGCTGGCCTGTCGCATGCGCCCGTTCGCCGATGTCCTCAGCGGCCAGGTGCGCATGGTCCGCGATCTGGGGCGCAGCCTCGGCAAACAGGTGCGCCTGGAGATCGAGGGGGAGAAAACCCAGGTCGACCGCGACGTGCTGGAAAAGCTCGAAGCACCGCTGACGCATTTGTTGCGCAACGCGGTCGATCACGGCATCGAAACGCCTGAACAACGCCTGCTTCAAGGCAAGCCGGAAGAAGGCCTGATTCGCCTGCGCGCCTCGCATCAGGCCGGTTTGCTGGTGCTGGAACTGAGTGACGACGGCAACGGTGTCGATCTGGAAAAAGTCCGCCGCAGCATCGTCGAGCGGCAGTTATCCCCAGCCGAAACCGCTGCGCAGTTGAGCGAGGAAGAACTGCTGACCTTCCTGTTCCTGCCCGGTTTCAGTCTGCGCGACAAGGTCACCGAAGTGTCCGGTCGCGGCGTCGGCCTCGATGCGGTGCAGCACATGGTCCGCCAGTTGCGCGGTGCCGTGGTGCTGGAGCAGACGGCGGGCGAGGGCAGCCGCTTCCACCTGGAGGTGCCGTTGACGCTGTCGGTGGTGCGCAGTCTGGTGGTGGCCGTCGGTGAAGAGGCTTATGCCTTCCCGCTGGCGCACATCGAACGCATGTGCGATCTGGCGCCGGAAGACATCGTTCAGGTCGAAGGCCGCCAGCATTTCTGGCACGAAGGACGGCATGTCGGGTTGGTTGCGGCCAGTCAACTGCTCAATCGCCCGGCCAGCCAGAACAGCGGCGAAACCCTCAAGGTCGTGGTGATTCGCGAGCGCGATGCGATTTACGGTGTGGCGGTCGAGCGTTTCATCGGCGAGCGCACCCTGGTGGTGTTGCCGCTGGATGAGCGGCTGGGCAAGGTTCAGGACATTTCCGCCGGCGCCTTGCTCGATGACGGCTCGGTGGTGCTGATCGTCGACGTCGAAGACATGCTGCGCTCGGTCGACAAACTGCTCAACACCGGGCGCCTGGAACGAATTGCCCGCCACGGCAATCAAGCCGCGGAAGCTGCGCGCAAGCGGGTGCTGGTGGTGGACGATTCGCTGACCGTGCGCGAACTGCAACGCAAACTCTTGCTCAACCGTGGTTACGACGTCGCAGTAGCGGTCGATGGCATGGACGGCTGGAATGCCCTGCGTTCCGAGGACTTCGACCTGCTGATCACCGACATCGACATGCCGCGCATGGACGGCATCGAACTGGTTAGCCTGCTGCGCCGCGACAACCGTTTGCAATCGCTGCCGGTGATGGTCGTCTCGTACAAGGATCGCGAAGAAGACCGGCGCCGTGGACTGGACGCCGGCGCCGACTATTATCTAGCCAAAGCCAGTTTTCATGACGACGCCCTGCTCGATGCAGTGGTCGAGCTCATCGGGGGAGCGCGGGCATGAGGATCGCAATCGTCAATGACATGCCGCTGGCGGTGGAGGCGCTGCGCCGGGCGCTGGCCTTCGAGCCGGCGCATCAGGTGGTCTGGGTGGCGCGCAACGGCGCCGAGGCGGTGCAACTGTGCGCCGAAAACACTCCGGACCTGATCCTGATGGACCTGATCATGCCGGTGATGGACGGTGTTGAAGCGACGCGTCGGATCATGGCCGAAACCCCTTGCGCCATCGTCATCGTCACTGTTGACCGCCAGCAGAACGTACACCGGGTCTTCGAAGCCATGGGCCACGGCGCGCTGGATGTGGTCGACACCCCAGCCGTTGGCGGCAGCAACCCGCAGGAAGCAGCGGCGCCGTTGCTGCGCAAGATCCTCAATATCGGCTGGCTGATCGGCGACAAGGCGCCACGCGCGCGGCCGGCGCCGACGACCCAGCGCAGTTCGGCCTCACGTCAGCGCCTGGTGGCGATTGGTTCGTCTGCTGGCGGCCCGGCAGCGCTGGAGGTTCTGCTTAAAGGTTTGCCCAAGGATTTCTCGGCAGCGATTGTGCTGGTTCAGCATGTCGATCAGGTGTTCGCCGCCGGCATGGCCGAATGGCTGGCCGGTGCCAGTGGCCTGGATGTGCGTCTGGCTCGCGAAGGCGAGCCGCCACAAAGCGGCGCGGTGCTGCTGGCCGGGACCAATCACCATATTCGCTTGCTCAAGAACGGCACGCTGGCCTACACCGCCGAACCGGTCAACGAAATCTACCGCCCCTCGATCGACGTGTTTTTCGAAAGCGTCGCCAATTACTGGAACGGTGACGCCGTCGGGGTTTTATTGACCGGGATGGGGCGCGACGGCGCGCAAGGGCTTAAGCTCATGCGCCAACAGGGTTATTTGACCATCGCCCAGGATCAGCACAGCAGTGCGGTGTACGGCATGCCCAAGGCCGCCGCGGCCATCGATGCTGCCGTGGAAATCCGTCCACTGGAAAGAATAGCGCCACGGTTGCTGGAGATTTTCCCCAAATGAACAGGTATATCCGCAATCCTGGCCCCCGCAGCACTCAGGTGACCGCCCATGAATGATTTACAGATCGACGACATCAAAACCGACGAAAACGCCGCCATGGTGTTGTTGGTGGACGATCAGGCGATGATCGGCGAAGCGGTGCGCCGTGGGCTGTCGAATCAGGAAAACATCGACTTCCACTTCTGCTCCGATCCGCAGCAAGCCATCGCCCAGGCCGTGCGCATCAAGCCGACGGTGATTTTGCAGGATCTGGTCATGCCCGGCCTCGATGGCTTGAGTCTGGTGCGCGAATACCGCAATCATCCGGCGACCAAGGATATCCCGATCATCGTCCTGTCGACCAAGGAAGACCCGCTGATCAAGAGCGCGGCGTTCTCCGCCGGGGCCAACGATTATCTGGTGAAACTGCCCGACACCATCGAACTGGTGGCGCGCATCCGCTATCACTCACGCTCCTACATGACCCTGCTGCAGCGCGATGCCGCTTACCGGGCGCTGCGGGTCAGCCAGCAGCAATTGCTCGACACCAATCTGGTACTGCAACGGCTGATGAACTCCGACGGCCTGACCGGGTTGTCCAATCGCCGACATTTCGATGAATACCTGGAGCTGGAGTGGCGCCGCTCGTTGCGCGATCAAAGCCAGTTGTCGTTGCTGATGATCGATGTCGATTACTTCAAGTCGTACAACGACAGTTTCGGTCACGTCGAGGGCGATGAAGCCTTGCGCAAGGTCGCGGCGGCGATCCGCGACGCCAGCGCGCGGCCATCGGATCTGCCGGCGCGTTATGGTGGCGAGGAGTTTGTGCTGGTGCTGCCGAACACCTCGCCGGGCGGCGCGCGGCTGGTGGCGGAGAAGCTGCGCCAGACTGTGGCGGCGCTGAAGATTCCGCACAATACTCCGGCGGCCGGCGACAGCCTGACCATCAGCATCGGTCTGGCGACCATGGTGCCGCAGGCCGGCAGTGATTGCCGCCTGCTGATTTCGGCGGCGGACCGTGGTTTGTATCTGGCCAAGAACAATGGGCGCAATCAGGTCGGGATCGAGTAAACGCTCTCCCTCACCCCAGCCCTCTCCCAGGGGGAGAGGGGGCCGACCGAGGTGTCTCGGATTCTGCATCGACCTGCTCCACCGAGTCGATTATGGATCTTTGAGCTTGGCGATTATGGATTCAGCTAAGCCATTCAAGTCGGCGTAGCTCTCGAATATCCCCCAATCAGTCCCCTCTCCCTCCGGTAGAGGGCTAGGGTGAGGGCTGCGATCTCGGCCCATTCACCGCCAGACGGGCTGCCGCGCCAGCCTGATTACGTTATACTCGCCGGCTTTCAAAAGTTCGCCAACGAGTGCTGCCCGTCATGGAAATCAACCCGATCCTGAACACCATCAAGGACCTGTCCGAGCGCTCCGAAACTATTCGGGGGTATCTTTGACTACGATCAAAAGCATGAGCGTCTGACCGAGGTCAATCGCGAGCTTGAAGATCCGAGTGTCTGGAACAAACCTGAATACGCCCAGGAACTGGGCCGCGAGCGCGCTGCGCTGGCGCAGATCGTCGATACCCTCGACGAACTGAACGCCGGTCTGGCCGATTGCCGCGACCTGCTGGACATGGCCGTCGAAGAAAACGACGAAGGCGCAGTCGGTGATGTCGTCGCCGAACTGGCCCGTCTCGAGGAAAGTCTGGCCAAGCTGGAATTCCGCCGCATGTTCAGCCATGAAATGGACCCGAACAACGCCTACCTGGACATCCAGGCCGGTTCCGGCGGTACCGAAGCGCAGGACTGGGCCAACATCCTGCTGCGCATGTACCTGCGCTGGGCTGACAAACGCGGTTTCGAAGCGACCATCATGGAACTGTCCGCCGGTGAAGTCGCCGGTATCAAAGGCGCGACCGTGCACATCAAGGGTGAATACGCCTTTGGCTGGCTGCGTACCGAGATCGGCGTGCACCGTCTGGTGCGCAAGAGCCCGTTCGACTCCGGCAACCGTCGCCACACCTCGTTCTCGGCGGTGTTCGTCTCGCCAGAGATCGACGACAAGGTCGAAATCGAAATCAACCCGGCGGACCTGCGCATTGACACCTATCGTTCCTCCGGTGCCGGTGGTCAGCACGTAAACACCACCGACTCGGCCGTACGTATCACTCACGTACCGACCAACACCGTGGTCAGCTGCCAGAACGAACGTTCCCAGCACGCCAACAAGGACACCGCCATGAAAATGCTGCGGGCCAAGTTGTACGAGCAGGAAATGCAGAAACGCAACGCCGCCTCGCAAGCGCTGGAAGACACCAAGTCCGATATCGGCTGGGGTCACCAGATTCGCTCCTACGTGCTCGATGCGTCGCGGATCAAGGATCTGCGCACCAACATCGAACGCAGCGATTGCGACAAGGTGCTCGACGGCGACATCGACGAATACCTGGAAGCCAGCCTGAAATCGGGCCTGTAACAGACGCCAACACAGGATCGACCGTTTCAGCTCGATCCCTGTAGGAGCCAGCCCGCTGGCGATCCCCGGACCGCAGGGTCCGGGGGCAACGAACCTGATGGAATACTTAAAGACATGAGCGACCTACAACTCGACCCGCAAGCCCTGCAACAGGAAGAAAACTCCCTGATCGCCCTGCGCAAGGAAAAGCTTGCTGCCGAGCGCGCCAAGGGCAATGCCTTCCCGAACGACTTCCGCCGCGACAACTACTGTGATGCCTTGCAGAAACAGTACGCGGACAAGACCAAGGAAGAGCTGGCAGAGGCTGCAATCCCGGTCAAGGTTGCCGGTCGCATCATGCTCAACCGTGGCTCGTTCATGGTGATCCAGGACATGACCGGGCGCATCCAGGTCTACGTCAACCGCAAGACCTTGTCGGAAGAAACCCTGGCCGCGGTGAAAACCTGGGACATGGGCGACATCATTGCCGCCGAAGGCACCCTGGCGCGCTCCGGCAAGGGCGACCTGTACGTTGAAATGACCAACGTGCGCCTGCTGACCAAGTCGCTGCGTCCGCTGCCGGACAAGCACCACGGCCTGACCGACACCGAACAGCGCTACCGTCAGCGTTACGTCGACCTGATCGTCAACGAAGACGTGCGCCAGACCTTCCGCGTGCGTTCGCAAGTGATTGCGCACATCCGCAGCTTCCTGATGAAGCGCGACTTCCTCGAAGTCGAAACGCCGATGCTGCAGACCATTCCCGGCGGCGCTGCGGCCAAGCCGTTCGAAACCCACCACAACGCGCTGGACATGGAAATGTTCCTGCGTATCGCGCCGGAGCTGTACCTCAAGCGTCTGGTAGTCGGTGGTTTCGAGAAGGTCTTCGAGATCAACCGCAACTTCCGTAACGAAGGCGTTTCGACGCGTCACAACCCTGAATTCACCATGTTGGAGTTCTATCAGGCCTACGCCGATTACGAAGACAACATGGACCTGACCGAAGAGCTGTTCCGCGAGCTGGCGCAGCTGGTGTTGGGCAGCACCGACGTGCCGTACGGCGACAAGGTGTTCCACTTCGGCGAGCCGTTCGTGCGTCTGTCGGTGTTCGACTCGATCCTCAAGTACAACCCTGAGCTGACCGCCGATGACCTTAACGACATCGATAAGGCCCGTGCCATCGCCAAGAAGGCCGGCGCCAAGGTGCTGGGCTTCGAAGGTCTGGGCAAACTGCAGGTGATGATTTTCGAAGAACTGGTCGAGCACAAGCTGGAACAGCCGCACTTCATTACCCAGTACCCGTTCGAAGTGTCGCCGCTGGCCCGTCGCAACGATGACAACCCGAACGTCACCGACCGCTTCGAGCTGTTCATCGGCGGCCGTGAAATCGCCAACGCCTACTCCGAGTTGAACGACGCCGAAGACCAGGCCGAGCGCTTCATGGCGCAGGTGGCCGACAAGGACGCCGGCGACGACGAAGCCATGCACTACGACGCCGACTTCGTGCGTGCGCTGGAGTACGGCATGCCGCCAACCGCCGGTGAAGGTATCGGCATCGACCGTCTGGTGATGTTGCTGACCAACTCGCCGTCGATTCGCGATGTGATCCTGTTCCCGCACATGCGACCGCAAGCGTAAACGTTTCAGTTAAAAAGCCGCCTAAAACAGGCGGCTTTTTATTGCCTGTCTGGTACAAATGTATCAATTGGTTAATTTGGAATTAGTAGAGGAAGTGCTGTCGTGATGGGTGCAATAGCTCAAGAAGGTGCAGCGGGTATCGCCACTGCGGTCGCTGAAAGTGTTCAGTACCAGGGCCGCAAGGCCAGCCGACAGGGCAGTGAGCAGCGTCGCCAGGACATTCTCGACGCGGCCATGCGCATTGTCGTGCGCGACGGCGTGCGTGCCGTGCGCCACCGCGCGGTGGCAGCCGAGGCCGGTGTGCCGCTGTCGGCGACCACGTATTACTTCAAGGACATCGACGACCTGCTCACCGATACCTTCGCTCAATATGTTGAACGCAGCGCGGCGTACATGGCCAAGCTGTGGATCAACAACGAGGGCCTGTTGCGCGAAATGGTCGTCAGTGGCGACGGTAGCCCCGAGTCACGCTCGCAACTGGCCGACGACATCGCGCGGCTGATGGCCGACTACGTGCACCGGCAGTTGATCAACCGTCGCGAGCATTTGATGGCCGAACAGGCGTTCCGCCAGGAAGCGCTGCTCAACCCACGGCTGGCGATTCTGGTGCGCTCGCATCAGCAGATTCTGTTGCAGGGCACCTGCCAGTTGTTTCAGGTATTGGGCTCGCGCGAACCGCAGCAGGATGCCAAAGTGTTGACGGCGATTATCGGACGGATGGAATATCAGGGCCTGCTCAACGACGCCGAGCCTTTGGCCGAAGAGGACATGCTCGGCATCCTGACGCGGTATATGCATCTGGTGCTCGCCTCGGTCTAACGCGAACCCTGTAGGAGTGAGCCTGCTCGCGATGGCTGTCTCACATCCTGCATTTTCGTTGGCTGACATACCGTCATCGCGAGCAGGCTCACTCCTACAGGGGAAAGCGATCACAATGAACGCCGCTTGTGTTCATAAGGAGTCTCGAATGAAGTCCTGGCGTGGCGTGCTGATGGCCTTGTCGTTGCTGCTGCTCAGCGGCTGTCTGGTGACGTTCAAGGAGCCGCTGGCGGCCAGCGACCCGGCGCCCAAGGGCTTGCTCGGCAAGTGGTCGAGCACCAATGCCTGGGGCGAGCCGATGAACCTTGAGCTGACTCGCGTCGGCAATGACCGCTACCAGGCCGTTACCTGGTTCAAGGCCAAACCGCGCGAACGCGAAGCTTATCCGTTTACCGTGTCACGGCATGGCAACCGCTGGTATCTGTCAGCGAAAGTGCCGGCGCGTTTCGGCGGCCACTTCACCATTGCCGGGTTCGAAATCACCGACAAGCGCGAACTGGTGATCTACAACCTCGACCTCGAGCAGATCAATCAAGCGATCAAACAGCACGCCCTGAACGGTCAGGCCTTCCAGACCGACGATGGCGACGGCGTGCACGTCGACAGCAATCTCGACAAGGTCTTCGCTTACCTTGATGATCCGGCCAATTCCGATGTCTTCGTTGAAGCTGCGCGCTATCAGCGCCAAGCCAGCGCCCAATAATTCACACGTCAGGTTTTTTACAGGAGTTTCGGGTGGACGATTACCAGCAGACGATACGCATGTTGTCCGATCGCATTGTGCTGGCGCAAACGCCGATCCGCGTGCTCGATGCGGTCAAGTGGGACGAAAACGTGCGCAAGGGCTTTCTCAAGGCCAAGGGCAAGGAAATGCCCGCCATCGATCGCGACTACTACCTCAATCGGCCACTGTCGTTCGATTCGAGCCAGGTCAAACTGGAGTTCCAGAACATCGAGCGCGACATCACCCGCCAGCTCGGCCAGTTCAACCCGGTCGGCCAGATCATGCGGCGCATGTGCAAGGAATACCGCATGGTCGTGCGCATGCTCGAAGCGCGCGGCACCGAGGATTTCGGCCTGATCTCGCAAGAACTGTACGGCGCCGCGTCCGATGCCTTCCATGCCGGTGACCCGACCCTGGCCGACCTTGGCCTGATGATGTCCGACTACCTGAACAACATCGATGGCCGCGGCGATCTGAAGGACGAACCGAAAATCCTCACCGCCAAGGACGCCGTGCACTTGCTGCAAACCCGTTTGAACAAGGTGTTCGGCGAGGCCGAGGAAACCATTCGGGTGTTCGAGTCCGACGGCATTGTCGCCGATGCGGCGGCCGGCGCCGACTACATCAAGATCCGCACCGACGCGATGTTCAACAACCGTGACGTTCGCGCACTGGAGGTTCATGAAGGGCTGGTGCATGTCGGCACGACGCTCAATGGTTTGAATCAGCCGATCTGCACGTTTCTGTCGAAAGGTCCGCCGTCGTCGACCGTGACCCAGGAAGGTCTGGCAATCCTGATGGAAATCATCACGTTCGCCTCCTACCCGAGTCGCCTGCGCAAACTGACCAATCGCACCCGTGCCATTCACATGGTCGAGGAGGGCGCGGACTTTTTGCAGGTGTTCGAGTTCTTCCGCGAGCAAGGCTTTGAAATGGCGGAAAGCTATGGCAATGCCAGTCGGGTTTTCCGCGGTTCGACGCCGACCGGTCTGCCATTCACCAAAGACTTGTCCTACCTCAAGGGCTTCATCATGGTTTACAACTACATTCAGTTGGCCGTGCGCAAAGGCAAGCTCGAGCAGATTCCGCTGTTGTTCTGCGGCAAGACCACGCTGGAAGACATGCGTACTCTGCGCCAACTGGTGGATGAGGGGCTGGTGGTGCCGCCGAAGTATCTGCCGGATCAGTTCCGCGATCTGAACGCGTTGTCGGCGTGGATGTGCTTCTCCAACTTTCTCAACCACTTGAGCCTGGACCGGATCGAAGCGGATTACTCCAATATCCTCTGATCCAAACACAAACCCCTGTGGGAGCTGGCTTGCCAGCGATTGCATTCTGTCAGTCAATTTGATGTTGGCTGACCCACCGCCATCGCTGGCAAGCCAGCTCCCACAGGGTTATTTGTTTGTCTTTTAATCGATTGCTTGCCAATTTCTTGCGAGGTTTCAACGGATGAGAATCCTCGGCATCTTTTGCCTGCTTCTGACCCTCGGCGGTTGCAGTTCGCTGCTGTTCTACCCCGAACCGGGCCAAGTCTTCACCCCGGAAAAAGCCAAACTCGACTACCGCACGGTCACGCTGGTGACCGCTGATGGCCTGAAACTCAACGCCTGGTGGCTGCCGGCCAAACCCGGCGTGGAAGTCAAAGGCACGGTGCTGCATCTGCACGGCAACGGCGGCAACCTGCCGATGCATCTGGGTGGCAGTTGGTGGCTGCCGAAAAACGGCTATCAGGTGCTGCTGGTGGACTATCGCGGGTACGGCTTGTCCGAAGGCAAGCCGAGCTTGCCGGCGATCTATCAGGACATCGACGCCGCGTTCGCCTGGCTGGACAACGCCCCGGACGTCAAAGGCAAACCGTTGGTGCTGCTCGGGCAAAGCCTCGGTGGCGCGATGGCGGTGCATTGGTTGGTGCAGCATCCTGAGCGGCAAAAGCAGCTCAAAGCCCTGGTGCTCGACGGTGTGCCCGCCAGTTACCGCAGCGTCGGCCAGTATGCGCTGAGCACGTCGTGGCTGACCTGGCCGTTGCAGGTGCCACTGTCGTGGCTGGTGCCGGACGGCGACAGCGCGATCCATTCGATGGCGCAACTCACCGGTGTGCCGAAACTGATTTTCCACAGCATCGACGATCCGCTGGTGCCGATGGTCAACGGCATTCGACTGTATCAAGCGGCGCCGCCACCGCGGGTGCTGCAACTGACGCGCGGCGGCCATGTGCAAACCTTCGGCGATCCGGTGTGGCAGCAGGTGATGCTGCGTTATCTCGACGACCCCGAGCATTTCAACGGCCTGCGCCGCCTCGGCGAAATCCCCAACTATCCAGCGCCCCCGAATTCTGAAGATGAGAACCCGCAATGACTGAAGAACGTAACGCCATCCCGCTGATCATCACCGGTATCTGCAGCATCCTCGGCACCGTCGGGGCACTGTGGTACTACGGCTACCTGCACTTCGCCAAACCCGAGGATGCGCTGCTGCTCAACGAGTTCACCATGCTCAAGACCGTGCCCGGTGAGGACTACAAATTATCGCTGACTCCGGCGCCGCAAGTGGCGCAGTGCATTGACGGCGTGTTGGTGTTGTTTGATACCGAGCAGAAAGGCCTGACCGGGGTGCTGGTCAATGGGCAGAAGAAGGCTGTGCGGTGCATGGGCGAAGAGACGCCGCAGAAGCTTGAGCATTAACGCGATCCTTTGTAGGAGTGAGCCTGCTCGCGATAGCGGTGTATCAGCCAAATAAATATTGACTGAGCGGACGCTATCGCGAGCAGGCTCACTCCTACACAGTTCGTCTTCGTGCATGAAAAAAGCCCCGCCTGATCACTCAAGCGGGGCTTTTGCGTTCCAGCGCGAACCTTAGTTCGAACTCACCGAAGAACGCGGTGCAACCGGCTGGTTGTCGTTGGAAATGGTCACTTCGACCCGACGGTTCATCGCACGGCCCGAGACGCTGCCGTTATCCGCGACCGGGTATTCCTTGCCATAACCCTGGGCGACGATACGCGATGGATCGACACCCATTTTGATCAGGGCCATTTGCACCGAAGTCGCACGGCGCTCGGACAGCGACTGGTTGTAGCTGGCGGTACCGGTGCTGTCGGTGTAACCCTCGACGATCACTTTGCGGTCCGGGTTTTCCTGAAGGAATTGCGCCAGTTTGTTGATATTCACCAGACCGCTGGATTTCAGGTCAGCCTTGTTGGTGGCGAACAGCACGTCACCGAACGTCACCAGCGTGCCGCGATCGGTCTGCTTGGCGTTGAGGCTGTCCTGCAGCTGTTTGATCTGCTGATCACGGGCATCCAGACGGGCCTGTGCACGTTGTGCGGCGGCGTTCTTCAGGTTGTTCTCAGCGGTGCGCAGAGCGATGGTTTGCTTCGCCACTTCCACGCGCTGGTTGGTCAGGTAGGCCAGTTGGTCAACCTTGGCCGCGTCTTCTTTATCCAGATAGGCCTTGTCGGCCTTGTCCAGGTAATCACTGGCGTCTTTGGTTTCCAGGGCGGCGACTTTGCTTGCCTGCGGGTTGGCCTGCAGGCCGGCGTAATTGGTGCGCGCCTGTTCCAGGTTCGGGTTAGGCGGGGTAGAGCAGGCAGCCAACGCAACGCTTGCGGCCAGAAGAGCGGGAATCATCAGTTGCTTACGCATAATTTGTCGTCCTTTCTATCGGTAAGAGTTTCAGCTTTGCAATCGGGATGCGCGCTTACTGCACGGTGCGCTGGCTTTCCTGACGCAGTTCCTGAACACCTTTCTGGGAATCCTTCACAGCCTGTTCAGCCTTGGCAGCCTGAGCCTTGCGTTCAGCGACGCGAGCGTCCCACTCAGCCTGTTCGGACAGGCGACGGGCTTCGTCATACTTCTTGTCGTGCATGGCGATTTCGGCTTGTTTGAGCTTGTCCTGCGCTTGCTTCATTTCCACCGCAGCGAACTCGGTACCGCCGGCGCTGACCGCGCTGTTGACGGCCGATTGGGTCACGGCGTACTGCTCGGTCGGTGGATTACCGGCGCAACCGGCCAGAACGAAGCTGGTGCCGATGGCCAGAGCGGCCAGTTTCAGACCGCGCAGGTGGGAAAACGTGGATTGGGTTTTCATGGTCTTCAACTCCATTAGGCATCTCCTGAAAATACAACTGAATCCATCCTGGCAGAGGAGCCGAAAGCATCGCTTGTTGACGCGAATTGAAACGCTCGTTCCAGGCGTGGTTACCTGTTCCGACCGGCGGCATTTTTGAAAAGTTCAGAAAAGATGGCCTATCGCCAAAAATTAAATTGACCGTTTGGACAAGGCTCTGGGACGGGAACTTTGGCGGTTTGAAGCGGTACGCGCGGGTGATTTTTAAGGTAAATATCAGGGTTGGCAGGGCCCTGTGGGAGCTGGCTTGCCAGCGATGAGGCCATCATGCTCAGCACATCTTTGACTGAAATGACGCCATCGCGAGCAGGCTCACTCCTACATTTTGGTCTGTGTTGGGTCAGTGATTCTGTTTGTTTTCGGCTGAAGCCAGATCATGCAAATGCCGTCTCGACAGCGCAAGAAAACGCGGCGTCGGCCCGACGTCTTCGTACAGCGGATCACCTTCCTCATCGGTCGCGACCACCGTCGAACCTTTCACATACGGCAGGCTCGCCTCGAACTCTTCAAGCGCCGCGCCGATCAGTTCGCCGAGCAATTCTTCGGGATGGCGTTTGGGGTACATCTCGGCAATCGCCGCCAGCCTTGCGGCAGATTCCACGTCCAGATGAATCGTGTAGCCAGTATCGGTCAGGCGACCTTTGGCGTTTTCTTCCCAATGCTGGGCAAGTTCACGGATTTTCATGATGACCTCATTTCGCACCTGCTCATGGCAGGTCTGGGTGAGTGTCCGCCAGGGCCGGCGGCAAGCCGTCGTGCGGCTTACTGTTGAGACTAGCTTTGCCGCTCAAGGTTTAAAGTCCCTTCGTCGGCTGCTTGTAAGAAGCGCCGCAGAGCGGCACTCTCTCGGGCAAAGCATTCGTTTCTGCGCCGTCCCGATTACCGTTGGAGAACTGCTGATGACCGATATTGATGCACGCTTGCGCGAAGATGTTCACCTGCTCGGAGAGCTGTTGGGCAACACCATTCGAGATCAGTACGGCGAGCCGTTCCTCGCCAAGATCGAGCAGATCCGCAAGGGCGCCAAGGCTGACCGGCGCGGTTCGATGGACGCCGAACTGAGCGCCAGCCTCAATCAGCTGAGCGAAGACGAATTGCTCCCGGTGGCGCGCGCGTTCAACCAGTTTCTCAACCTGGCGAACATTGCCGAGCAGTATCAGTTGATTCATCGGCGCGAAGAGTCGCAGCCGGCGCCGTTCGAATCCCGCGTATTGCCTGAACTACTGGCGCGTTTGCGCAGCGAAGGCCACAGCGCCGAATCCCTGGCCCGGCAACTGGCGCGGCTGGAAATCGAACTGGTGCTGACCGCGCACCCGACCGAAGTCGCCCGCCGCACGTTGATCCAGAAGTACGACGCGATCGCCGCGCAGCTTGCCGCACAGGACCATCGCGACCTGACCAGCGCCGAGCGCGAACAGATCCACACCACCTTGCAACGATTGATTGCCGAAGCCTGGCACACCGAAGAAATCCGCCGCACGCGGCCGACGCCAGTCGACGAAGCCAAATGGGGCTTTGCGGTGATCGAACATTCACTGTGGCAGGCGATTCCCAACCATATGCGCAAGGCCGACAAGGCTCTGCATGAAGCCACGGGCTTGCGCCTGCCGCTGGAGGCCGCGCCGATACGCTTCGCCTCGTGGATGGGCGGCGACCGTGACGGCAACCCCAATGTCACCGCCGCCGTAACCCGTGAAGTGTTATTGCTGGCGCGCTGGATGGCTGCCGACCTGTACCTTCGCGACGTCGACCACCTCGCCGCCGAACTGTCGATGCAACAGGCCAGTGACGCGCTCAAGGCGCATGCCGGCGACAGCGCCGAACCGTATCGTGCGGTGCTCAAGCAATTGCGCGAGCGTCTGCGTGCGACACGTAATTGGGCTCACGCCGCGCTGACCGCGCCGACGCCTGCGCCTGCCGAGGTGCTGCATAACAATCGCGACCTGCTCGGGCCGCTGGAGCTGTGTTTCAACTCGCTGCATGAATGCGGCATGGGCGTGATCGCCGACGGGCCGTTGCTCGATTGCCTGCGTCGCGCGGTGACTTTCGGCCTGTTCCTGGTGCGTCTGGATGTGCGTCAGGATTCTGCGCGGCACAGCTCGGCGATGACCGAAATCACCGATTACCTCGGCCTCGGGCGTTACGAGGAATGGGACGAAGAACAGCGGATCAAATTTCTCACTCAGGAATTGAGCAACCGCCGCCCGTTGCTCCCGGCGCATTTCAAACCGTCGGCCGACACCGCCGAAGTGCTGAATACCTGCAAGGAAATCGCCGCCGCCCCGGCTGCATCGCTCGGCTCTTACGTGATCTCCATGGCCGGCGCGGCTTCCGATGTGCTCGCCGTGCAACTGCTGCTCAAGGAATCCGGCGTGCTGCGGCCGATGCGCGTGGTACCGCTGTTCGAAACCCTCGCCGACCTCGACAACGCCGGGCCGGTGATGGAGCGGCTGTTGCTGCTGCCGGGTTATCGCGCGCGCCTGCAAGGCCCGCAGGAAGTGATGATCGGTTACTCCGACTCGGCCAAGGATGCCGGCACCACCGCGGCGGCCTGGGCGCAATACCGCGCGCAGGAACGGTTGGTGGAAATCTGCCGTGAGCAGCAAGTCGAACTGCTGTTGTTCCATGGTCGCGGCGGCACCGTCGGCCGTGGCGGCGGCCCGGCGCACGCGGCGATTCTGTCGCAGCCACCGGGTTCGGTGGCGGGGCGGTTCCGCACCACCGAGCAGGGCGAAATGATTCGTTTCAAATTCGGTCTGCCCGACATCGCCGAGCAGAACCTCAATCTGTATCTGGCGGCGGTGCTCGAAGCGACGTTGCTTCCACCGCCGCCGCCGACGCCCGAATGGCGGCACCTGATGGACGAACTGGCGGCGGACGGTGTCGGCGCTTACCGCCAGGTGGTGCGCGAGAATCCGCAGTTCGTCGAATACTTCCGCCAGTCCACTCCGGAGCAGGAATTGGGGCGCCTGCCGCTCGGCAGTCGTCCGGCCAAGCGCCGCGCGGGCGGTATCGAGAGCCTGCGGGCGATTCCGTGGATCTTCGGCTGGACGCAAACGCGACTGATGCTGCCGGCGTGGCTCGGCTGGGAGTCGGCGCTGAGCAAGGCGCTCGAGCGTGGTGAAGGCGAGTTGCTCGGGCAGATGCGGGAACAGTGGCCGTTCTTTCGCACGCGCATCGACATGCTGGAGATGGTGCTGGCCAAAGCAGACGCCGATATCGCGCTGTCCTACGATGAGCGTCTGGTCGAGCCGGAACTACTGCCGCTGGGCGCGCAGTTACGCGACCTATTGTCGCAGGCGTGCGCCGTGGTGCTCGGCCTGACCGGCCAGTCGCAGCTGCTCGCGCACAGCCCTGACACCTTGGAATTCATCCGTCTGCGCAACACCTATCTCGACCCGCTGCATCTATTGCAGGCCGAACTGCTGGCGCGCTCGCGGCAGCAGGAAGTCGAGCAGGGCAGCCCGGTGGAACAGGCGCTGCTGGTGTCTGTGGCGGGGATTGCCGCCGGTTTGCGAAATACCGGCTAACGTTTGCAACGGGGCATGCGGCATCGAGCAATCGCTGTCACATGCCGTGTTGCGTGGGCGGAGAAAGTGCCGCCAGGCGACAGTTAATGATGGGGTTGCGACTTGGGTTACCGCGTCGCAAGGTCGCAGCGGGCGTCGGTTTCTCCGACTTTTGGCGTCTTGTGTGGGCGCAGCCTGCTGTGTATCTTGATCAGCCTTTGGCCGTTTGTGCGGCCACGACCCGTATTTTTCAGGATTCGTCCCAAGCGGCGAATCCTTTGTTTTGTAAAAGCTTTTTATAAAAAAATTGAGGAGCACATCTAATGCGCGTCATTCTGCTGGGAGCTCCCGGGGCCGGTAAAGGTACTCAGGCTAAGTTCATCACCGAGAAATTCGGCATTCCACAAATTTCCACCGGCGACATGCTGCGCGCAGCGGTCAAGGCCGGCACACCACTGGGCGTTCAAGCCAAGAGCATCATGGATGCCGGCGGCCTGGTGTCGGATGACCTGATCATCGCTCTGGTCAAGGACCGCATTGCCCAGCCTGACTGCGCCAACGGTTTCCTGTTCGACGGCTTCCCGCGCACCATCCCGCAGGCTGAAGCGCTGGTGACTGCCGGTGTCGAGCTGGACGCCGTGGTCGAAATCGCCGTTGAAGACGAAGAGATCGTCCAGCGCATCGCCGGTCGCCGTGTTCACGAGGCCAGCGGCCGCGTTTACCACGTCGTCTACAACCCGCCAAAACTGGCTGGCAAAGACGACATCACCGGTGAAGAGCTGGTGCAGCGCAAGGACGACACCGAAGAAACCGTGCGTCATCGCCTGTCGGTCTACCACTCGCAGACCAAGCCGCTGGTGGAGTTCTATCAGAACCTCTCCGCAAAGAATGGCGGCAAGCCGAAGTACAGCCACATTCCGGGCGTCGGTTCGGTCGATGCGATCACCGCAAAGGTCCTCGCGGCGCTGAGCTGAAAAGTCTGAACCGCTGCATCATCCACGGCCCGCTTGCGGGCCGTAGTTGTTTATACTGACGCACCTTTTTCCCCACCCCTGTTCTGGAAACATCGATGAGTACCTTGCTGGCCCTGGACACCGCGACTGAAGCTTGCTCCGTTGCCTTGCTGCACGACGGCAAGGTCACGAGCCATTACGAGGTGATCCCGCGTCTGCACGCGCAAAAATTGCTGCCGATGATCCAGCAATTGCTGGCTGATGCCGGCACTACGCTGCAAGCGGTCGACGCCATTGCGTTCGGCCGTGGGCCGGGTGCATTCACCGGTGTGCGGATTGCCATCGGCGTGGTGCAGGGGCTGGCGTTTGCGCTGGATCGTCCGGTGTTGCCGGTATCCAATCTCGCGGTGCTGGCGCAACGTGCGTTGCGCGAACACGGCGTGAGCCAGGTCGCAGCGGCCATCGATGCGCGCATGGACGAAGTCTATTGGGGCTGCTACCGCGAGACGGCAGGTGAAATGCGTCTGGCCGGCGCCGAAGCCGTGCTGCCACCGGAAGTCGCAGCGCTGCCGGCCGACGCCAGTGGCGAGTGGTTCGGTGCTGGCACCGGTTGGGGCTACGGCGAGCGCATTGCGGTCAACCTGACCGGCGCCGATGCCGGCATGCTGCCCCACGCCGAAGACCTGCTGACCCTGGCGCGTTTTGCCTGGGAACGCGGCGAGTCGATCCCGGCGGACGACGCACAGCCGGTCTACCTGCGCGACAAAGTCGCCACGCCAAAAGCCCGCTAAATCACCGCTTTCCCCTGTAGGAGCGAGCCTGCTCGCGAAGCGGTGACTCAGATAAGGAAATTTGTCTGATGCGGCGCACTCGCGAGCAAAGTGAAATAAGTCACACGCAAATATCGCCAATCGTCAGTTTTTTCCCCTCGTTTAAAACCTTTTGCGCTTTATGTGTTCTAGTTATCACTCGGCAGTTTGCTAAGTCGGCCAGGTGCCGCTAAATTGCCATCATTGATACCGAGCATGAAATTATGCGTATAGACGGCGTTTCCTCTCAGTCCTATCCCATCAAGCGCAAGCCTCGCAAAGGCCCTGTGACGTTGGATGAATCCCTCGACGATATCGACGGCGAGCTGGAGTTTCCGACTGAAGAACAACTGGCGGCCCGTGCTGCCGCCAAAGCCACTGCGCAACGCCTGAGCAATCTGCCCGCCCGTCAGCAAGACATGATCTACCACCGCGCCATGAGCAAAAGCGTAGCGATGGCCCTGGCCAGCTACCTGAGCACCGCCGGTTTTGTCGATTGGGATGCCGACGTGCTGGGCCTCGATCTGTATATCTGATGGATCTGCCTTACTACCTTGGATGCCCGTCCTGGAGCGAAAACGCCTGGCGCGAGTATCTGTATCCGGTAGACGCAAAAACCTCCGACTTTCTCGGCCTCTATTCCCAAGTGTTCAACGCCGTCGAAGGCAATACCACCTTCTACGCCAGCCCGTCGCCCGCCACCGTGCAGCGTTGGGCCGAGATCATGCCCGAACACTTTCGCTTCACCGCCAAATTCCCCGGCGACATCAGCCACAGCGGTGACTTGCGCGATCAATTGACCCCCGCCGAAACCTTCCTGCAATTACTCAAGCCGCTCGGCAAACGGGTGTCGCCGTTGTGGTTGCAACTGTCGAAAGGCTTCACCCCGCAGCGGCTGCCGGAACTGACGGCTTTCATCGATGCGCTGGACTGTCCGTTGGCGGTCGAAGTGCGCAACGAGCAGTTTTTCGCCAAGGGCGAGAGTGAGCGCTTGCTCAACCGCCTGCTGCTGGATCGTGGTGTCGAGCGCATCTGCCTCGATCCGCGCGCGCTGTTCAGTTGCCTGTCGACCAAGTCTTCGGTCATCCACGCACAATCGAAAAAGCCGCGAGTGCCGACGCGTCCGGCGGCGTTTACCCAGTTCCCGCAGGTGCGCTTCATCGGTCATCCTGAGCTAGAAGCCAACGACCCGTTTCTGCTGCCGTGGGTGAGCAAGATCGCCGAATGGATCGAAGAAGGGCGCACGCCCTATATCTTCCTGCACACCGCTGACAATCTGCTCGCGGCGAAGCTGGCGCAACGTTTTCATACGCAATTGATGCAGCGTTTGCCTGGCCTGCCAGCGCTGCCTGAGCTATACAGAGAACCCGCCGCCGAGCAACTTGGCCTGCTCTGAGGCGTCTGTATTTTCCCGCCCGGAGCCTGCCGATGGACGCTTCAGCCCGCAACGAACAAGCCCGTAAGGCCCTTGCCTTCAAAGCCCTGCACGAACAATCGGGGATTTTCGTCATTCCCAATCCGTGGGACGCCGGCTCAGCGAAAATGCTCGCCAGCCTCGGCTATCAGGCTTTGGCGACCACCAGTGCCGGTTATGCGTTTTCGCAAGGCAAGGCCGATGGTGCGTTGAGCCTGGACGAGACCCTGGCCAATGTTCGCGCCATTGTCGCGGCAACGGATCTGCCGGTGGCCGTGGATCTGGAAAACGGTTTTGCCGATGACCCGGCCGAGTGCGCCAAGAGCCTGTTGCGCGCCGCCGAAGCCGGCGCCGTGGGCGGTTCAATCGAAGATGCCACTGGCCGCGCAGACGCGCCGATCTATTGTTTCGAACACGCCGTAGCGCGCATCGAAGCCGCTGTTGCGGCGGTGCGCACGCTAGCGTTTCCCTTCGTGCTGACCGCCCGCGCGGAAAACTACCTGCACGGCAACCCCGATATCAACGACACCATCCGCCGTTTG
Source organism: Pseudomonas sp. 15C (assembly GCF_055484735.1). NCBI lineage: Bacteria > Pseudomonadati > Pseudomonadota > Gammaproteobacteria > Pseudomonadales > Pseudomonadaceae > Pseudomonas > Pseudomonas sp. 15C. The sequence goes on from NZ_JBUDGD010000059.1 coordinate 23,475, forward strand.
CAGGCCTTCGCCGGAGCGGGCGCCGACGTGTTGTACGCACCGGGCTTGCGCACTGCCGAAGAAGTGCTGGCGGTGGTCCGTGCCGTGGCGCCGAAACCGGTGAATGTGTTGATGTCTGGCGGTTTGCAACTGACGGTGCAGCAATTGCAGGACATGGGCGTGCGGCGGGTCAGCACCGGTTCGGCCTTGGCGCTGGCGGCGTTTGGCGAGTTTTTCCGCGCCGCTGAGGAAATCCAGCAGTCGGGCACCTTTGGCTTCACATCGCAGTCGATGCCGTACGCCAAGGCCAATCAATTGTTCAAAGGCTGAGCATGGGGCGCTGGATTTTCTGGTTAATTCTATTGGCGCTGGGCGGAGCTGCGGTCAGCGTCTGGCGCGGTTGGCTGGACGTGCCGGCGCAGTGGGATCCGTGGGCGCCGCTGGACATCAAAGCCACGCCCAATTGGCTCACCGGTTACAAGCTGATGCGTCTGCGCAGTGACCCGGCACTTTGCGCCCAGGCCCTGAGCAGTTCGGATCTGCGCGTTTCATCGCAATCCGACAGCCCTGGCGCCAAGTGCCCGTTGATTGGCGCATTGCGCGTACAGGGTGGTGAGACCGCGCTGAGCAGCAGTTTCCTCGCCAGTTGCCCGTTGGCGGTGGCTTACGCGATGTTCGAACATCATTCCCTGCAACCAGCCGCGCACGCCGTTTACGGCCAGAAGGTCGCGCGCCTCGATCATCTTGGCAGCTTCGCCTGTCGCAATGTGTATAACCGCGAGAGTGGGGCGCTTAGCCGTCACGCCAGCGCCGATGCGCTGGATATCGCCGGTTTTCGCCTGGCTGACGGACGCAGTATCAGCGTGCTGAAAGACTGGCCGAAGGACAATCAGGACGCACGCTTCCTGCGTCAGGTGCGCGATGGCGCCTGCGAGGCGTTCAGTGTGGTCTTGAGCCCGGATTACAACGCAGCCCATCGCAACCACTTTCATGTCGATGTCGGGCGCTGGAGCGTGTGTCGCTGAGGTTTATGCGGCGAGGCGCAGGTTCTGCAGAACGATCGGGCGTGCCCAGCCATTATCGAAATCGAGGGCTTTTTGCTGCTCGACAATTTCTTCCGGCGGGAATGGCGGGTAAGGCTTTTGCAGCAGATCAAGGTCGAACTCGGCGATCGGCAGGTACAGCGGCTTCTTCTGTGGTGCCGGACCTGGCTCTGGCATTGGCTGACCATTATTGATAACGATCGGGCGGACCCAGCTGCTGTCGAAATTCTGCTGTTCCTGCTGGGCTTTAAGTTCTTCCGGCGGGAACGGTGGGAACGGCTTGTCGAGCAATTCCATTTCGAACTCGGCAATCGGCAGGAACAGCGGCTCCGGCGGACGCACTTGAGTTTCGACCACATCGCACTCGCGCTGGCTGATGATGTGCGCGTGCAGTTCGCTGCCGATGGTGGGTTCTTGCGGGCTGTTCAGGTCAACCGGTGGGAACGTGCCGCAGGCTGGCACCACTTCACTCGACTGTTCAGCCAGCGCCTGGGCAAAGAAATCCTGCCACAGGTGACTGACGCCGCCCAGTGCTTGAGTGTTATGACGGCTGAAATCGCCATGGGGCGAGATGTAGCCAATCGATGTGGGAAGAATGCCTGACATTTTTTTCGGTTGACGCTCAGCTCTGGCAAAATGCGCGTTGAATGGTTTATCGGCGGTTTTTGTCGATCCTTAACTTTTTTGAGCGTTTTTTCATGATCGAGTCACCCGCGGCCTGCCGCATCCATGTCCAGGCCCTCGCCGCGACGTTTCAAGCGCAAGCGGAGCAATGGGCCGAACGTCTCGGCCTGCCGCTCGCCGAGGCTGACGGCGAGTTCGCCTTGCAGGTCGGCGAGCAGGGTTTGCAACTGCAACAACTCGGCCCGGACGCACCGGGGCCGGTGCGGGTCGACTTTGTCGAGGGCGGCGCGGCGCATCGGCGTTTGTACGGTGGCGGTAGCGGGCAGATGATCGCCAAAGCGGTCGGTATCGCCCAAGGCGTGCGCCCGCGCGTGCTGGATGCCACGGCGGGGCTGGGCAAGGATGCGTTCGTCCTCGCCAGCCTCGGCTGTGAAATGAGCCTGATCGAGCGCCAGCCGTTGATTGGCGCGCTGCTGGAAGACGGTCTGGCGCGGGCGGCGGAGGATTTCGACGTAGCGCCGATCGTGGCGCGGATGAAGCTGCTCAAGGGCAATTCCATCGAGGTCATGCGCCATTGGGAAGGCGAGCCGCCGCAGGTGATCTATCTCGACCCGATGTTTCCGCATCGTGAGAAGACCGCGTTGGTGAAGAAGGAAATGCGCCTGTTCCGACCACTGGTCGGCGATGACCCGGATGCACCAGCCTTGCTCGAAGCCGCGCTGGCGTTGGCCACGCACCGGGTCGTGGTCAAGCGCCCGCGCAAAGCGCCTTGCATTGACGGGCCGAAGCCTAGCCATGCGCTGGATGGCAAGTCGAGCCGGTATGACATTTACCCGAAGAAAGCGCTAAAACCTTAAAACCGAGTCGCGCCAATCGCTGGCAAGCCAGCTCCCACAGGGTTTGGTGGTGTGTACACAGTTTGTGATCACACCCAAATCCTTGTGGGAGCTGGCTTGCCAGCGATGGCGGCAGTGCCGACACCGCAGAAATCAGGGTCGATAAGCGCGCATAAACAAAGCCACTACTTCCTGAATATGGCGTTCTGAAGCCTCTTCGCTCAACGGCTCGCCACAGCCATACAACAGCCGAAAATTCCCTGCACCCTTGATCAGGCAAAAGAAATGCTCGGCGGCATTGCGCGGCAGATCGATGTTCAGCGCGCCGGTCTCGTGGATACGCGTCAACAGTCGCTCCATGCCCTGCACCATGCGCTCCGGGCCGGCCTGGAAAAAGATCAGCGAAAGGCTCGGGTCCTGACTGCCCAGCGCCATGATCAGCCGGTGCAGGTTCACCGATTCCTCACTGTTGATCAGTTGATGAAAGCCTCGGGCAATGTTCAGCAACACATTTTCCACCGCAATGCCTTCCGGCAATTCGAAAAACAGCGGCGGCAATTGCTCTTCGCATTTGGCCACTACGGCGGCAGAGAACAAGGTCTCCTTGTCGTTGAAATGGCTGTAGACCGTCAGTTTTGACACGCCGGCCTCGTTAGCCACCGCGTCCATGCTGGCGTTGGCGTAACCGTGCGTAAGAAAGAGGATTTTCGCCGCGTCGAGGATGGCCTGGCGCTTGGCCAGATCCTTGGGGCGGCCTGGGCCGTTTGGAGCTGCAGGATTGTTCGACATTCTTCGCTTTTAATACTGGACTGGTGAGTTTGCTATTAATACCATACCGGCCAGTATAAATATTCCAAGCACCATTAGCGAAAGGTCCGTCACCATGTTCCGCCATGCGTTGTCCTTTGCACTGCCAGCGAGTCTGGCGTTTCTGTTGTCGGCGTGCGGTCAGGAAGAGGTGACGCAAGTCACCGTGCGACCGGCCATGGTGGTGCAGCCAGAGCCTTCGGCGCAGGCGATGGAAAGTTATCCCGGTGAAGTCCGTGCGCGTTACGAGCCGGACCTGGCGTTTCGTATTGGCGGCAAGGTCAGCCGACGACTGGTCGATGAAGGCCAGCGCGTGAAAGCTGACCAGCCCTTGGCCGAACTCGATCCGCAGGATGTACGCCTGCAACTGGAAGCCACGCGCGCCCAGGTCGCTGCCGCCGAAGCCAATCTGAATCTGGTGCGCGCCGAGCGGGATCGCTACAAAACCCTGATGGAGCGGCAGATGGTCAGCCGCTCGGCCTACGACAACGCCGAAAATCTATACCGCTCCGGCGAAGCACGCCTTAAACAAATCAAAGCCGAATTCAACGTCTCCACCAACCAGGCCAGCTATGCAGTACTGCGCGCGCCGCAGGATGGCGTGGTGGCCAAACGCTCGGTGGAAGTTGGGCAAGTGGTCGCTGCCGGGCAAACCGTGTTCACCCTCGCTACCGACGGTGAACGTGAAGTCTTGATCAGCCTGCCGGAGCAAAGCTTCGGCCGCTTCAAGGTCGGGCAGCCTGTCACCGTGGAATTGTGGACCCAGCAGAACCAGCGCTTCGCCGGGCAGATCCGCGAATTGTCGCCAGCGGCCGATCCGCGTTCGCGGACTTTCGCCGCACGAATTTCCTTTGCCAGCGGCAAAGTCCCGGCTGAGCTGGGCCAGAGCGCGCGGGTCTTCGTGCAATCCGCCGACAAAGTGTCCTTGTCAGTGCCGCTATCGGCCGTCACCGCCGAAAACGGCGCGACCTACGTGTGGGTCGTCAGCGTCAACAACACTTTGAAGAAAACCCCGGTGCGCGTCGGCCCGTTCGGTGAAAAAACCGTACCGGTGCTCGAAGGCTTGAGCGCCAGCGACTGGGTGGTGGCAGCCGGGGTCCATGTGTTGCTCGAAGGTCAGCAGGTGCGGCCGGTGGATCGCTCCAACCGCGTGGTCAATCTGGCGAACAAGGAGTAAGCCCCGATGCGCTTCAACCTCTCTGAATGGGCGCTGCGTAATCGCCAGATCGTACTGTTCCTGATGCTTTTGCTCGCCGTTGTTGGCGCGTTGTCCTACACCAAACTGGGCCAGAGCGAAGATCCGCCGTTCACCTTCAAGGCCATGGTCATTCAGACCCGCTGGCCCGGCGCGACGGCGCAGGAAGTTTCGCGTCAGGTCACCGAGCGCATAGAAAAGAAGCTGATGGAAACCGGCGAATACGAACGCATCATGTCGTTCTCCCGCCCCGGCGAATCGCAAGTCACTTTTATCGCCCGTGATTCGATGCACTCCAAGGACATTCCCGACCTCTGGTATCAGTTGCGCAAGAAAGTCGGCGATATTCGCCAAACCTTGCCGCCGGGCGTTCAAGGGCCGTTTTTCAACGACGAGTTCGGTACCACGTTCGGCAATATCTATGCGTTGACGGGCGACGGTTTCGATTACGCCGTGCTCAAGGATTACGCCGATCGCATCCAGATCCAGCTGCAACGAGTCAAGGATGTCGGCAAGGTCGAACTGCTCGGGCTGCAGGACGAGAAAATCTGGGTCGAGCTGTCCAACGTCAAACTGGCAACCTTGGGTTTGCCGCTGGCCGCGGTGCAGCAAGCGCTGGAAGAGCAGAACGCGGTCTCCACGGCGGGGTTCTTCGAAACCGGCAGCGAGCGTTTGCAGCTACGGGTCTCGGGAAATTTTCAGACAGTCGATGAGATAAAGAACTTTCCGATTCGTGTCGCTGATCGTACGTTCCGCATCGCCGATATCGCTGACGTGCGTCGCGGTTTCAGCGATCCGCCGGCGCCGCGCATGCGATTCATGGGCGACGATGCGATCGGTCTGGCTGTCGCGATGAAGGACGGTGGCGACATTCTGGTGCTCGGCAAAGCGCTGGAAACCGAGTTCTCGCGATTGCAGAAAAACCTCCCGGCCGGCATGCAACTGCGCAAGGTGTCCGACCAACCGGCAGCGGTGAAAACCGGCGTCGGCGAGTTCGTCCAGGTGTTGGTCGAAGCGCTGGCGATCGTGTTGCTGGTGAGCTTTTTCTCCCTCGGCGTACGCACCGGCATGGTCGTCGCGCTGACCATCCCGCTGGTGTTGGCGATGACCTTCGCCTGCATGTATTACCTGGGCATCGGTTTGCACAAGATTTCTCTCGGTGCGCTGGTGCTGGCGTTGGGGTTGCTGGTCGACGATGCGATCATCGCCGTGGAAATGATGGCGATCAAAATGGAACAGGGCTTCGATCGCATCCGCGCCGCGAGCTATGCCTGGACCAGCACCGCGTTCCCGATGCTCACCGGCACCTTGATCACCGCTGCCGGGTTTCTGCCGATTGCCACGGCACAGTCCGGCACTGGCGAATACACCCGTTCGATCTTCCAGGTGGTGACTATTGCACTGCTCGCGTCGTGGGTCGCGGCGGTGATGTTCGTGCCGTATCTGGGGGAAAAACTCCTGCCGGATCTGGCTAAAATTCACGCAGCCAAGCATGGCACCGGCGACGGTCAGCCAGACCCGTACGGCACGCCGTTCTATCAGCGGGTCCGGCGCTTGGTTGAATGGTGTGTGGCGCACCGCAAAACCGTGATCGTGCTGACCGTCGGGCTGTTCATCGCCTCGGTGATGCTGTTCCGCTTTGTCCCGCAACAGTTCTTCCCGGCCTCCAATCGACTGGAGCTGATGGTTGATCTGAAACTGGCCGAGGGCGTGTCGTTGGCTAACACGACCAGCGAGGTCAAACGCCTCGAAGCGCTGCTCAAGGAGCACGCGGGTATCGACAATTACGTGGCTTACGTCGGCACCGGTTCGCCGCGCTTTTATCTGCCGCTCGATCAGCAGCTGCCGGCAGCGAGCTTCGCGCAGTTTGTGGTGTTGGCGAAAACCATCGAGGAGCGAGAGACGCTGCGTATGTGGTTGATTGACACCCTCAACGAGCAATTCCCGACGTTGCGCTCGCGGGTCACACGTCTGGAGAATGGTCCGCCGGTTGGCTACCCGGTGCAGTTCCGCGTGACCGGCGAGCATATCGAAGAGGTTCGCGCGCTTGCCCGCAAGGTAGCGGCCAAGGTTCGCGAAAATCCGCATGTGGTCAATGTGCACCTGGATTGGGAGGAGCCGAGCAAAGTCGTTTACCTGAATATCGATCAGGAGCGTGCGCGGGCGCTGGGCGTGAGCACGGCGAATCTGGCGAAATTCCTGCAGAGTTCGTTGACCGGGTCGAGCGTCAGTCAGTACCGCGAAGACAATGAGTTGATCGAAATCCTCCTGCGCGGAACGGTGCATGAACGCACCGAGTTGTCGCTGCTGCCAAGTCTGGCGGTGCCGACGGACAACGGCCGCAGTGTCGCCTTGTCGCAGATTGCCACGCTTGAATATGGCTTCGAGGAAGGGATCATCTGGCACCGCAACCGCCTGCCGAACGTGACCGTGCGAGCGGATATCTACGGCAAGGAGCAACCGGCAACGCTGGTGAAGCAGATCATGCCGACGCTGGATTCGATTCGCGCCGAATTGCCGGATGGCTACCTGCTGGATGTCGGCGGCACGGTGGAGGATTCTCAGCGTGGGCAGGCGTCGGTGAATGCCGGGGTGCCGATGTTCATCGTGGTGGTGCTGACGCTGTTGATGTTGCAGTTACGCAGTTTTTCGCGCACGGCGATGGTGTTTCTCACAGCGCCACTGGGGTTGATCGGGGTGACGTTGTTTCTGATGGTGTTCCGCCAGCCATTCGGCTTTGTGGCGATGCTGGGGACAATTGCGTTGTCGGGGATGATCATGCGCAATTCGGTGATTCTGGTGGATCAGATCGAGCAGGATATCGCCTCTGGGCTCAAGCCTTGGCAGGCGATTATCGAGGCGACCGTGCGGCGGTTCCGGCCGATTGTGCTGACGGCGCTGGCGGCGGTGCTGGCGATGATTCCGTTGTCGCGCAGTGTGTTCTTCGGGCCGATGGCGGTAGCGATCATGGGCGGGTTGATTGTGGCTACGGCGTTGACGCTGCTGTTTTTGCCGGCGTTGTATGCGGCCTGGTTCAGGGTTCGTCGGGAGGTTTGATTCTTGGCGGCCTTCGGGCCGACCAGGCTCTTGGGGTTTGGGTGAATATCCGGTTTTTCGGGTGTTGCGGCTGGCGGTTTCGCCCTTACGGCGAGTCACCTTTTCCAGACGCCGAAAAGGTAACCGAAAAGGCTTGCTCCTGCGTTCGGCCCCTCGCGGGCTCGGGGTTCCTTCGCTCCGGGATCGATCCGGGCGCAGCGGCTACGGTTTGCTGCGCTGCACCTCCTTCCGCTGTGTCTGGCTGCGCCAGACGGTCGCTGCGCTCCCA
>NZ_JBUDGD010000060.1:0-30437 GCF_055484735.1 Pseudomonas sp. 15C
CGGTATCCCAGGTCGGCGTAGCTTTCGCATCCACCCCGGTCAGTCCCCTCTCCCTCCGGGAGAGGGCTAGGGTGAGGGGCTTTTGATTTTCAGGCTGATTTCAAGCCTCAGTCTTCAACGTCGCCGGTGATCAAACTGTGGGAGCCAGCCTGCTGGCGATGGCTTTCTTTCAGTCAATTTGATGTTGAATGTTCAACCGCTATCGCTTGCAGGCAAGCTCCCACAGGTTGAGCGCGTTCCGACTGAAAGAACGCGGTCATCCTGTGGGAGGTGCCGGCGAGGGCGGTATCAGTTCAGATCATCTGCGCTATGGCGTTCCGGCACTTGGCTGGCTTCGTCGCCCCAGGTGCGATTGACCCGCTGGCCGCGTATTACCGCCGGGCGTTTGGCGATGTCTTCGGCCCAGCGCTGGACATGGGTGTATTCGTGCGCGGCGAGGAATTCGGCGGCGGAGTAGACGTTGTTGCGCACCAGTTGCCCATACCACGGCCACACCGCGATGTCGGCGATGCTGTACTCGTCGCCGGCAAGGTAAGTGTTTTCTGCGAGACGCTGATTGAGCACGTCCAGTTGCCGCTTGGCTTCCATGGTGAAGCGGTTGATCGGGTATTCCAGTTTTTCCGGGGCATACGCGTAGAAATGCCCGAAGCCACCGCCCAGATAAGGCGCCGAGCCCATTTGCCAGAACAGCCAGTTGAGTGTTTCGGTGCGTCCAGCTGGGTCTTTGGGCAGGAATGCGCCGAATTTTTCCGCCAGGTACAACAGGATCGAGCCGGACTCGAACACGCGGATCGGTGGTTCGACGCTACGGTCCAGCAGCGCCGGAATCTTCGAGTTCGGGTTGATCTCGACGAAGCCGCTGGAGAACTGATCGCCCTCGCCGATGCGGATCAGCCAGGCGTCGTATTCGGCGCCGGCATGCCCCAGCGCCAGCAGTTCCTCGAGCAGGATGGTCACTTTTACGCCGTTGGGCGTGGCCAGCGAATACAGCTGCAAGGGGTGTTTGCCAACCGGCAGGGTCTTGTCGTGAGTCGGCCCGGCGATCGGGCGGTTGATGCTGGCGAAGTGGCCGCCGGACGGGGCTTCGTGTTTCCAGACTTTGGGCGGAACGTAAGGCGCATTGCTCATGAATCGGACCTCATCGTGGGCAGGCTGACAGTAGATGATCACCGTAAGGAAAATTTCCGGCGCGTGCCAGAGTTAGTTGCTGGCAGCAGACTCGTCCTTCGGCCAGCGTGCGGCCAGTTGCTGCGTCAGGTACGCCAGAAACGCACGGACTTTGGGCGTCATCGCCGCGCGTTCCTGCACGCAGGCGTAGATATCCATTGGCTCGGTCACTGCGCTGTGCGGGTTGTCGAACAACGGCAGCAGTTGGCCGCTGGCCAGATATGGCGCGGCGACGAACTCGGCCAGACGTGTGATACCCGCGCCATGCACGGCCATTTGCGTCAGCGCGTCGATATCGTCGCTGATCGCGCTGGCCTGGATGGGCGCGTCATAACGCTGCCCGTTGCGGACAAAACCCCAGCGCAGGAAGCGCCCGTCCAGCGGGTAACGAAAGGCCAGGCAGGCGTGGTGTTGCAAGTCATCAGGCGATTGCGGCCAACCGGCGCGCTCGAGATAGGCCGGTGCGGCGCAAAAAATGAAGGGCAACGAGACCAGCTTGCGCGCGACAATGCCGTCTTCGAGTTGCGGGCGGATGCGCAGGCTCAGGTCGATGCCAGCCTGAATATGGTTGATCTTGCCGTCTGTGGTCGACAGCTCGATCAGCAGGCCTGGGTGTTGCGCGGCGAATCCGGCGATCAGGCCCGCGAGCACGTGCCGGCCGAACGCGGCGGTGGACGCGATGACCAGACGCCCTTTGAGTTCTTCCTGATCGCCGCAGATCGAACTCTGCGCAGATTCCAGATCCGCCGCAATCTGCCTGACCTTTTCGTAATACACCGCGCCGTTCTCAGTCAGCGCCATGCTCCGCGTGGTGCGTTGCAGCAGGCGTACGCCCAGATGCGCTTCGAGACGGTTGAGCGTCTGGCTCACGGCCGCCGCGCTGACCCCCAGCGATTTGGCGGCGCCGACAATCGAGCCGGATTCCACCACTTTGATAAAACTGGCAATCGCCGCGAGAAGATTCATTCAGGGGCCGTGCACCGCAGATTCGTAAGTTCTGCTTTATAAAGTACCTGCCGGTAGCCGTCTAGTTGCGTGCCGGCGGCGTTGCTAAGGTGCGGGCTCCCTGTCAACGCCAATGGAAAAAAGCCCTATGAGTGAAGCCACCGAAACCGCCATCTCCAGCAGCCGCAAGCTCTCGCCGCGAGCCACGCCGTATGTGTTCGCGTTGTACATGGCGACGATCATGGCCTTTCTCATGTCGCTGGTGATCACCGCGGCGAACGCCGGTATTGATAACGATTACCTGAGCAATGCCTTACACGCCTACAAACTGGCGATGCCGGTGGCTTTTCTGTGCATTCTGGTGGTTCGGCCAGTGGTGAGCAGACTCGTCGCGCTGACCGTGCACCCGCATCGCTGAGCGCTATCTGGCCCAGTGCTGCAACAGCGCGCCGTGCTCGCCCTGCACGGGGTCTTGCTGCGGAAATTTCACATTGGCGAGATTCTGAAGTTGCTCGGCATTCGGCGCTTCAGTGCAAATATCGCCTTGCTGCCTTGGCGGATACGCGCCGACCACGAGAAAGTCGGGGCTGGATTCCAGGCTGCAATGGCCAGTTCCGACCGGCAGCAGCAACACATCACCGGCACTGACTTGCACCTCGCGCCCACCGGGACCGCCGAGCATCAGCCGCGCATGACCCTGGGCGACCCCCAGCACCTCATGGCCCTGGGTGTGGTAGTGGTGAAAATCGTAAACGTGGTAGCGAAACTGCGGCGGCCAGCCGTTGGCACGAAAGGTCTGTTCGAACAGCGCGGCCGGGTCGTCACCTTCGAGGGCTATCGCGCTGGAATACACCAGCACCGGCAATTGCGGATTGTTCGGTACCCAGTCGTTACGCTCCAGCAAAAAAGAAGTTACGTCAGTCATCATTCGTCCTCCGGCGGTCGTTGTGCAGTCGACCGCGGGGGAGGGCGAACGCCTCAGAAAAACTCGTCGAATGGCTGACAAAAGGCTCTTCGATGCGTCATTCAGTCTCGCTGGCGAATCGCTCGCCAGTGCAAATTCATCGAAACTTCGCCGTTCCGTCGATGGTCCAGACCCATACACCTGCCGGCGCGTGCCGCGTCGCAAATGCACCCTGTAAACGGTGAAAGGCGAGGATCAAGATGACGATGACAGTGGGAGATTTTCTGGTCGAACGGCTCAGCGAGTGGGGCGTGACGCGCATTTTTGGCTACCCGGGCGACGGCATCAATGGCGTGTTCGGGGCGCTGAGCCGGGCGCAGGGCAAGATCGAATTCGTCCAGGCGCGGCATGAGGAAATGGCCGCGTTCATGGCCTCGGCCCATGCCAAATTCACCGGTGAGCTCGGCGTGTGCATCGCCACTTCCGGTCCTGGTGCGTCGCACTTGATCACCGGGTTATACGATGCGCGGATGGACCACATGCCGGTGCTGGCCATCGTCGGCCAGCAGGCGCGCACGGCGCTGGGCAGTCACTACCAGCAGGAACTCGATCTGGTGTCGATGTTCAAGGACGTTGCCGGCGCGTTCGTGCAACAGGCCTCGGCACCGGCGCAAGTGCGCCATCTGCTCGATCGTGCGGTGCGTACGGCTGTCGGAGAACGGCGAGTGACGGCGATCATCCTGCCCAATGATTTGCAGGATCTACCTTACGAAGCGCCCGCCAGAGCCCATGGCACGGCGCATTCAGGCGTCGGCTACAGCAAGCCGAAAGTGCTGCCTTACGAGGCGGATCTGCAGCGCGCCGCCGAGGTGCTCAACGCCGGCGAGAAAGTCGCCATTCTGGTGGGCGCCGGGGCGTTGCAGGCGACCGATGAAGTGATTGCCGTGGCGGAAAAACTCGGCGCCGGGGTGGCCAAGGCGTTGCTCGGCAAGGCCGTGTTGCCCGACGAGTTGCCGTGGGTCACCGGCAGCATCGGCCTGCTCGGCACCGAGCCGAGCTACAAGCTGATGAGCGAGTGCGACACCTTGCTGATGATCGGTTCAGGCTTCCCCTATTCGGAATTCCTGCCCAAGGAAGGCCAGGCCCGTGGCGTGCAGATCGATCTGCAACCCGACATGCTCAGCCTGCGCTACCCAATGGAGGTCAACCTGGTCGGCGACGCAGCAGAAACCCTCGCCGCGCTGTTGCCGCTGCTTGAGAAAAAAGACGCGGGCAAATGGCGCAAGAAAATCGAAGGCTGGCGCGGTACCTGGGAGAAGACCCTGGAAAAACGCGCCATGGCCAAAGCCAATCCGATCAACCCGCAACGCGTGGTCTATGAGCTGTCACCGCGCTTGCCCGAGCAGGCGATCATCACCAGCGATTCCGGCTCGTGCGCCAACTGGTACGCACGCGATCTGAAAACCCGCCGCGGCATGAAATGCTCGCTCTCCGGCGGCCTTGCCTCGATGGGCGCCGCCGTGCCCTACGCGATTGCTGCCAAGTTCGCCTACCCCGAACGTTCGGTCATCGCGCTGGTTGGCGATGGCGCGATGCAGATGAACAACATGGCCGAGCTGATCACAGTCGCCAAATACTGGCGGCAGTGGGCAAGCCCGAAATGGATCTGCGCGGTGTTCAACAACGAAGACCTCAATCAGGTGACCTGGGAGCAGCGGGTGATGGAGGGCGATCCGAAGTTCGAGGCTTCGCAAAGCATTCCCGATGTGCCGTATCACCTGTTCGCCATCTCGATTGGTCTCAAGGGCATCTACGTTGATCGCGAAGAGGATGTTGCCGCCGCGTGGGAGCAGGCGCTGGCGTCGGATGTGCCGGTGCTGATCGAATTCAAGACCGACCCGAACGTGCCGCCGCTACCGCCGCACATCAAGCTGGAACAGGCGAAAAAGTTCGCCACCACGCTGCTCAAAGGTGACCCGGACGAGGCCGGCGTGATTGTGCAAACCGCCAAGCAAGTCCTCGGCGCGGTGTTGCCAGGCAAGAAATGAACAGCGATGAGCGTGCAGCGAAGCTGTTGATTGGCTGTGCCGGCTGGAGTCTGGGCCGTGAGTATTGGCCGCAATTTCCTTCGGTCGGCACGCATTTGCAGCGCTATGCGGCGCGGCTGAATGCGGTGGAAATCAACAGCTCGTTCTACCGTCCGCATCGACGCCAGACCTACGAACGCTGGGCGGACTCGGTGGCGGACGGTTTTCGCTTTTCGGTGAAAATGCCCAAACAGATTACCCATGAGCGGCGCTTGCTCGGTTGTGAAGTGCTGCTTGATGAATTCCTTGCGCAGTGCGGGGAGTTGGGGGATCGATTGGGGTGTCTGCTGGTGCAGTTGCCGCCTTCGCTGGCGTTTGATGCGGTTGGGGCGGAAGGTTTTTTCCGTGCTTTGCGTGAGCGCTTTAACGGCGCGGTGGTGCTGGAGCCGCGTCACGAATCCTGGGTGGCGGCTGAGCCGATGCTGGTCAGTCATCGAATCGCTCAGGCAGCGGTGGATCCTCCGCGCATCAGTACCGACAGCGAACCGCGAGGTTGGGCGGGGGTGCGGTATTGGCGGCTGCATGGATCGCCGCGGATTTATTTCAGCGATTATTCGGCGGATTTTCTTCGGGCGCTTGGGAAGAGGTTGCTGGCTGAGGCGGCGCAGGGTGTCGAGACCTGGTGCATTTTTGATAACACGGCGGGTGGGGCTGCCTTGGGGAATGCGTTGAGCCTGCAACAGCCCTCACCCTAGCCCTCTCCCAGAGGGAGAGGGGACCGACTGCGGTGTCTTTTGTCATACATCGACCTGAAGAACCGGGTCGATTATGGATTCGAAGCGAATCGTTCAGGTCGGCGCAGCTCTCCAATATTCCCCAATCGGTTCCCTCTCCCTCTGGGCGGTCCGACGTTTCGGGAGGGCTAGGGTGAGAGCAGACGGTCTCGAATCCGAAGAACATTCGGCGCCGAGCAGACTCTCCCTCATCACCTCGGGGCAGAACGGGCTACAACTGAAAAACCCCCTCAATTGCCATCCGCCACCTTGCGCTCGATCTCATCCACCTTGCGCTGCAGCTCTTCGGCGTCCTGCTCCTTCACCCGGGTCGACGACGGTGTAATGACCTTGTCCACGCCCTCGGTGGTTTCATCGCGATCTTCAAGCGCACGCTCCACCACATTCACCGGTTTCCCGGAAGTGTCGGTAGGTGGGCCGTTCGGGGTTTTGTCGTTGTCGTTGCTGTTCATGGTGGTGACCTCCATTGGTGTAACCATTGGAGGCATCACAAAGCGGCGGGTTCGATATTTTTCAGCCGGCTGACAGCGAATGGCGCCCACCCATTGCAAGCGGGCGCCGTGATCACCGATCAGTCCTTGAGAATGTCGCGGTCCTTGGTTTCCGGAAGGAAGAACGTGCCGAGCACCGCTGTCATCACGGCGATGACAATCGGGTACCACAGGCCGTAATAGATATCCCCGGTGGCCGCGACCATGGCGAAGGCCACCGTCGGCAGGAAGCCGCCGAACCAGCCGTTGCCGATGTGGTAGGGCAGCGACATCGAGGTGTAGCGGATGCGCGTCGGGAACAGTTCGACCAGCCATGCCGCAATCGGCCCGTAGACCATGGTCACGTAGATCACCAGGATGGTCAGCAACAGCAGCACCATCGGGTAGTTGATCTTCGCCGGGTCGGCTTTTTCCGGATAACCGGCTTCCTTCAGCGCGGCGGCGAGGTTGGCGGTGAAGGCGTCGTTGCGCGCCTTGAAGTCGGCGGCGGGCAGGGCGCTGCCTTCGAAGCTCTCGATGACCTTGTCGCCGATGCGCACTTGCGCCACGGTGCCCGGTTCGGCGTTAACGTTTTCGTAAGGGATCGCGCGTTTCGCCAGCAGCGTCTTCGCCAGGTCGCAGGAACTGGTGAACCGGGCTTTGCCCACCGGGTCGAACTGGAACGAGCACTGATCGGGATTGGCGATCACCTTGACCGGGTTTTTATCCTGCGCCACGAACACATCGGGATTGCCGTACTGGGTCAGCGCGTTAAAGATCGGGAAGTAAGTCAGCGCCGCCAGAATGCAACCGACCATGATGATCGGCTTGCGCCCGATGCGGTCGGAGAGGCTGCCGAAGATCACGAAGAACGGCGTGCCGATGATCAACGAACCGGCGATCAGCAGGTTGGCGGTCTGCGCATCGATCTTCAACGTCTGCAACAGGAAGAACAACGCATAGAACTGCCCGGTGTACCAGACCACCGCTTGTCCGGCCGTGCCGCCGAGCAGCGACATGATCACCACTTTGAGGTTGTCCCAGCGGGCGAAGGATTCGGTCAGCGGCGCTTTCGACGCCTTGCCTTCGGCCTTCATTTTCTGGAACACCGGCGACTCGCTCAGTTGCAGGCGGATGTACACCGAGACGATCAGCAGCAGGATCGACAGCAGAAAAGGAATCCGCCAGCCCCACGCTTCGAACGCTTCCGTGCCCAGCGCGGTGCGGCAGGCCAGAATCACCAGCAGCGACAGAAACAGCCCGAGCGTGGCAGTGGTTTGAATCCACGAGGTGAAAAAGCCGCGCCGGTTGCGCGGCGCGTGCTCGGCCACATAAGTCGCGGCGCCGCCATATTCGCCGCCCAGCGCCAGCCCCTGGAGCAAACGCAGGATGATCAGGATGATCGGTGCGGCGACGCCGATGGTCGCGTAACCGGGCAACAAGCCGACAATGGCGGTGGACACGCCCATGATCACGATGGTGATCAGAAAAGTGTGTTTGCGCCCGATCATGTCGCCGAGCCGGCCGAACACGATCGCGCCGAACGGCCGCACCGCAAAGCCCGCCGCAAAGGCGAGCAGGGCAAAGATGAACGCGGTGGTTTCGTTGACGCCGGCAAAGAAGTGTTTAGCGATGATCGCCGCCAGTGAGCCGTAGAGGTAAAAGTCGTACCACTCGAAAACCGTGCCCAGGGATGAAGCGAAGATAACCTTGCGCTCTTCCTTGGTGATGCCGCCGCTGCGCGGTGGACTGCCGGTGGATGCTGTGTCGATTGAGGCCATGGGTGTTCTCCGTTGTGCTTATTGTTGTAGGCCGGAGTCCCCCGTTACTGCTTGTTCACTCTGGCCTTG
Source organism: Pseudomonas sp. 15C (assembly GCF_055484735.1). Lineage (NCBI taxonomy): Bacteria > Pseudomonadati > Pseudomonadota > Gammaproteobacteria > Pseudomonadales > Pseudomonadaceae > Pseudomonas > Pseudomonas sp. 15C. Next base: position 8,158 of record NZ_JBUDGD010000060.1, read on the forward strand.
TGGCAAATATCGCCTTTGCTGTCGCGTGTCGCGTGCACAGTCTGACCGCCTCGCCGGGCGGCGAGGTTTCCTCAAGCATAATCAGCTTTCGCCAGATATCCACTGAGCTGCCTGTAAACCCTAGGCCTTGACCCAGCGCTGGCGGCTCCAGGCACTCAACCAGTCGACCAGAAACACCAGCACCAGCATCGCCAGAATCACCGTACTGGCCTGGGCTTCCTGGAACAGGCTCAGGCTGACATAGAGCATCTGCCCCAGCCCGCCGGCGCCGACAAAGCCCAGCACGCTGGCCATGCGGATGTTGTTTTCCCAGCGATACAGCATGTACGCGAGCAGTTGCGGCGCAAGGTTCGGCAGGGTGCCGTAGCAGAACGCGAGCAGCGGATTGCCGCCCTGCAAACGGATCGCTTCGGCCGGCTGTGGCGGGGTGTTTTCCAGCGCTTCGGCGAACAGCCGACCGAGTACGCCGGTGGTGTGCAAGGCGAGGGCGAGGGTGCCGGCGTTGGGCCCAAGACCGGCCGCCAACACCATCAGCGCTGCCCAGACCAGTTCCGGAATCGCCCGCAAACCATTGAGCAGCAGGCGCGAAAGGCTTTGCAGCGGCCAGCCGAAACGCCCGGCAGCGGGCAGCGCCAGAACGATGCCGAACACCGCGGCGAGCAACGTGCCGAGTGCCGACATGGCCAGGGTTTCCAGCGAACCGTGGAGAATCGCTTTGAGATAGCCCGCGCTCAGATCCGGGCTGAGAAAGCGCTGCACATAAGCGCCCATCTGCTTGAGGCTGGCAGCGCTGCCCAGTTCGCCGAGGTTGAGTCCCAGATAGCTGAACGATGCAATGACCGCGACGCCGATCGCCGCGATCAGCAGCAGATTGATCAGGCGATTCATGCCAGCCTCCAGCGCAGCAAACGGCTGAACTGGTCGGCCAGCAGCACCAGCAGCAGAAACATCAGCAGCATGCTCGCCACTTCGCCGCCAGCGAACATGCGGATCGACAAGTCGATCTGCTGGCCCAGACCTCCGGCGCCGACAAAGCCCATCACCACGGAAGCGCGGATTGCGCATTCCCAGCGATACACGCTGTAGGACAGCAGTTCTGCCGCGACATTGGGCAGGGTGCCGTAGGCGAACGCCGCCAATCGACCGCTGCCGGCCTGCATCAAGGCGTGGGCCGGGCGTTGGTCGGTGGACTCGAAAATCTCTGCGTACACCTTGCCGAGCATGCCGCTGTAAGTGATGGCAATCGCCAGCACACCCGCCGCCGGGCCGAGGCCGACCGCACGCACGAACAGCAGCGCCCAGACGATTTCCGGCACGCTGCGCAAGAAAATCAGCAAGCCGCGCACCGGCCAGCGCAGCAACCGTCCCAGGTGACTCGGCACGCCGCCCCGTGACGCCGCCGACAGCGACAACGCGCGGCTGGCGAGCAGGCTGGCCGGCACCGCCAGCAGCAGCGCCAAGGCCATGCCGGCCGTGGCAATTGCCAGGGTTTGCAAGGTAGCGGTGAGGAGGATCTGCATGAAAGCGGCGTCATGCGCCGGAGGCCAGAACTGCGCGACAAAGCGGCCCATTTCGTTCTGGCTGTCAGGCAGCAACACGCCCAGATTCAGCTCGCTCAAATGAATGCCCGGCCACAGCACGGCAATCGCCAACAGCGTCAGAAGCAATCGCGGCCAGGCCGCCGGGTCGCGTGAATCGGCCTTCAGCATCGTGGGATCTGCACAGTCAGCGGCGCCATCGCCGCAGTCGGCGATTGCAGTTTTTCGTTGGCGTACAGCGCGTCGAGCATTTCCTGACTGACGTCCGCCGAAGGGCTGTCGAACAGGATCTGTCCGTCACGTAGACCAATGATGCGCGGGAAGTGCGACAGCGCCAGGTCCACCGCGTGCAGGCTCGCCACCAGGGTGACGTTATGCTCGCGAGCATGGCGCGACAGCACTGACAAGGTATGCCCGGCCATAACCGGGTCCATCGCCGACACCGGCTCGTCGGCCAGCAGCACTTCTGGCGCCTGATACAGCACCCGGGCGATGCCGACACGCTGCAACTGGCCGCCGGACAATTGCTGGCAATGCGCGAACAACTTGTCACCGAGATCCAGCCGCGCCAGCGCCGTGCGCGCGCCGGACACATCCAGCGGATGCAACAGGTTCAGCAGACTTTTGCCCAGACTCCATTGGCCGAGCTTGCCGGCCAGCACCGCTGTAATCACACGCTGACGCGGCGGCAGCGGCGGCGCCTGATGCACCAGACCGATACGCGCGCGCAGGCGTTGACGCTGGCGGGCGGACAAGTGCCAGGCGCGCTCGCCGAGCACTTCGATGTCTCCGCTGCTGGGCCGCAGTGCGGTGGCCAGCAGGTTGAGCAGGCTCGATTTACCGGCCCCGGACGGGCCGATGATCGCCACCTGCTCGCCCGCGGCAATCTGTAAATCGACAGAGCGAAGGGCATCGACGCCATTGGCATGGCGCAGGCTGCCCTGGTTGAGGCGTAGGGTCATTTCAACAGTTCGGCGGCGCGGGCGGCTTCCTCGATACCTTTGTAATTCTCGGGTTTGGTGTCGATGAAGCGGCTGGCGGCCTGCAGATCGAGGATCTTCTTCTGCTCAGGCTTGGCCGGGTCGAGATCGAGGAAAGCTTTCTTGATTTTCGCCGCGAGGGCCGGATCAAGGGTGCCGCGCACGGTCCAGTTGTAGTCGAAGTAGGTAGGCGTGGTGGCGAAGACCTTGACCTTGTTGGTGTCGACCTTGCCGGCATCCACCAGTTTCTGCCAGACGCTGGCATTTAGTACGCCGGCGTCGACCTTGCCGGCCTGCACCCAGGCGACGGTGGCGTCGTGGGCGCCGGAATAGGCGACACGGCTGAAATACGCTTCCGGCTTGATGCCGTCGTTTTTCAGCATGAAATAACGCGGCATCAGGCTGCCGGAAGTCGACGACACCGAACCGAAGGCGAAGGTCTTGCCCTTGAGATCCGCGAGGCTTTTGACGTTCGGGTCGGCCGTGATGAATTTGCTGGTGAACTGCGCGTCCTGCTCACGCTGCACCAAGGGAATTACTGGCGTCGTCGCCTCGGTCTTCAAACGTGCCTGAACAAAAGTGAAGCCACCGAGCCAGGCCATGTCGAGGCGATCGGTAGCCAAGGCTTCAACCACGGCCGGATAATCGGCCACCGGCACGAACTGCACCTTCATGCCCAGTTGCTGTTCCAGATACGCGCCCAGCGGTTCGAACTTGCGCAGCAGTTCGGTCGGCGCTTCGTCCGGAATCGCACTGACGCGCAACACATCAGCGGCTTGCGCCATCAGCGCAGACACGGACAGGGCCAGGCCGGCGGTCAGTGCCAGGGTTCGTTTGAGCATGAAGTTCTCCGTTTCGTAAGCGTCAGTATCGGAGCGTCTGTATTGCAAATGAAACAGGCGCAAAATCAGGTTAGACGAAAAGGGCGACGTTATACGTCGTTGCTCGCCTGAAGACCAGAAACGTTGAGGACGGCGTGCAGATGAAGATGTAACACATCCGTTCCCTGACTCTCAGGATTTCGTCCTCTTCTTTTTCGGAGCGGGTTTGTAGGCATTCAAATCGACATCTATTTCATGGCGATTGAGCTTTAACTCGCCTACCTGCGACGTATAGAATTTTGCGTATCGCCCGTCTATGTCCAACAGACCTCTAATACTTTCATACTTGTTCTTGAGCAGAAGCCTGATGTGCTTCCAGTTGGGCTTTCCGTCGTTCTTGACGTAATCCTCGTTTGCCGAAGGCTTGAAATAATTGATCAGTTCGGCTTCGGTAATGGTGACCGCATCCGATTTTGAGAGCAATGTCGTGGCTGGCCATGAGGTTAGGGGCATGTCAAACATCTTGAAGCCGAACAAATGAATCACGAGAGTTTCGTATTCATTTTTGGCTAGCTTGCTGTTGAGTTCGTTCAACTTCACATGCGGAAAAAGCCTGTCGAATGGTTGCTGCTCGGTTTTGCCGATATAGGCGATCTTTTGATTGCCCACTTCGATATCAAAGCGATTGACTATCTGGTCGATGGTCAGCCGACAGTTTTCTTTCTCATTCGCTCCGGGCAGCTTGCTGTAATCAATTTTAGCGGTTTGTTGTGTATCCCAATTCGCATTGTTCAGGGCGTGGAAATCCGGGTGGTGTGCTTTTGATTCAGCAGCTTTCTGTTCGTTGGTTATAGCGTCAGTAATCGGATCAAATATATTAATTTCAAAACGTGTGGTGTGGCGAATGGTTATTTCTGAAGCGTAAATCGCACGAAGAACTTTGAGCGCGAATCCCGTTGACAGAATATTTTTTGCAAGGCCTCTTTTTACAACATGATACAGCTGTCTTTTCAGAGTGTTTTTCGGCAAGTACCGGTTAAGCAGGGCGTAGGTCAGGAACTCGTTCTGGTCGGGAAACTTATTAAGTATTCCTGGCAGCGCGTGGACTATGTCGATCAGCGGAAAAACCACTGTGAGATGTCGAAAAGTGCGTTTTTCAGGATCTCCAACCCACACTTCGCACTGAATATTGCCATCAGCGGTGACCTTGGTCTTCTTCGGGTTGAACAGACACTTGTTCATTACGGTCAGGAAGTAGATGTCCGCGTTCTGATAGTACTTGTGTGCTCGACGAAGCTTTCCCTCTTCGTCATACATTTGCTCTGGTGTCAGAAAGGCCCAGTCTGGTCCGTCAAAGTGGAAGGTTTTCATGCATGAATGTCCATATCGCTGGTCCGCACCGCTAGCCGTTCATCATTCTTCAAAAAAACGACTTTTTCAAAGCGGCGAGGCTGCAGGTGTTGTAGTGGTGGCAGTAAGCGATCATGGTCCTTCAACTCTCTAGTCGAGCGCAAGCATCGCGGAAAAATGGGAAAACAACGTCTCGCAGCACGCTCGGCATCCCTGATGTAGTTTTTGTTGCTTTTGGCATCAAAACCGCAAGGCACGGCGGATCAAGCTTACTCCCTGCGAAAGCCTTGGTGAGCGATCACAGGGCCGGCGTGGATATCTAAGCCATCGGTTGGGGGTTGTGACAGAGCGGATCATGGCGCTCAGCGTCTAGCCAAAGTCTGGCTGGTCAAGTCCACGCTTACTCTGGAAGCGTTGCAATCACCTTGATCTCGAAATCGAACCCATACAGCCAGGTCACGCCCACCACCGTCACCGTCGGGTGCGGTGCATCGCCCCAGAATTCGCTCAGCACGACGTTCCAGATCGTCTCGAACTTCGATTGCGGGTCGACGATGAAGATCGTCACGTCGACCACGTCCTCGAAGCTGGCGCCGGCCTCATCGAGGATCGCGTTGAGGTTGTGGAAAGCCTGGCGTACCTGATCTTTCAGATCCGGTTCTGGCGTGCCGTCCTCGGTGCTGCCGACTTGCCCGGACACAAACAGAAAACCGTTCGAGCGAATCGCCGGTGAATAGCGGTGGCGCTCGTACAGCGTGCGGCGGGTCGGTGGGAAAACAACGTCGCGCTGAGTCATAAAGGTGTCTCCATCAGTGAGGTGATGGCGCCACTTTAGGTATTTGCAGCGGGCCGATAAACGCGCAAGCTTGGCGTTCACTGTTTGTAAATTCCAAACAATCGAGGCGCGCACCGTGGATCGTTTTGACGCAATGCAGGCCTTCGCCAGGGTGGTCGAGGCGGGGAGCTTCACCAAAGCCGCCGAAACCCTGCACATGAGCAAAACCACCGTGACCCAGCTGGTGCAACAGCTGGAGGCACGCTTGCGGGTCAAACTGCTCAACCGCACCACGCGCAAGGTCAACGTCACCGCCGATGGCGCCGCTTATTACCTGCGAGTGGTCAAGCTGCTGGCCGACCTGGACGACGCGGAAACCAGCCTGCCGGGTGTTGCGACGGTGCCGTCGGGGCGATTGCGTATCGATGTGCCGAGTCCGTTTGCGCGGCATATTCTGGTGCCGGCACTGCCGGAGTTCCATGCGCGGTATCCGGACATTCAAATCGATATGGGCGTCAGCGACCGCATCGTCGACATCATCGATGAGAACGTCGATTGCGTGGTGCGCGGGGGCGAACTGCTGGATCTGTCGTTGATGGCGCGCAAAGTCGCCGATCTGCCATTGGGCGTGTTTGCCGCGCCGCAATATCTGGCTCGCGCTGGCACGCCTGAGCATCCGCGAGAGCTGGAAGACTCGCACCATCGGGTGGTCGGGTTTCTCTGGGCGCGCACGGGCAAACCCGTGCCATACGCCTTGGACAACGGCCGTGAACATTTGCAAATCAAGGGTCGCCATGTTCTGGCGGTCGACGACGGCAATGCCTATCTGGCGGCGGGTCTGGCCGGGATGGGGGTGCTTTGGCTGCCGACGTACATGTCCGATGCGCATGTTGCGCGCGGCGAACTGGTGCCATTGTTCGAAGGCTGGCGGCTGGAAAGCATGCCGCTTTACCTGGCGTATCCGCCGAACCGGCATGTCAGCTTGAAGTTGCGGGTGTTTATCGACTGGATCGTGGCGTTAATGGCGTGACGGGTCTGGTGCGCTTATTGCTTTACGCGAATCAATGTCGTCAAAAAAACAACGATCCCGTCGACCCGAACGCGAGCAATGATGAGATGCGCACGTTCGACTCAAGGAGCAATGCTCATAATGAATATGTACATCGATATCGTCGGCGCCTGCAATCTGAGCTGCCCGTCATGCCCAATGGGTAATTCGGAAAATCTCAATTTCAAAAAAGCCATGCAACTGGACATGTTCCGGCAGATTGTCGAAAAGGCCCGGTCGGAGGGCGTGCGGACGATCTTCCTCTATAACTGGACCGAACCCTTGGTTCATCCGAAAATCGGCGAGTTTATCGAGATCATCAACGCCGCCGGCATGGCGAGCGGTATCAGCACCAACCTGAATCTGGCCAAGAACATGGAAAAGGCCTTGCTGGCCGAGCCGAGCTACTTCCGCATATCGCTGTCGGGTTTCTATCAGGAAACCTACAAAAAGGGCCATGTGGGCGGGGATATCGAAGTCGTCAAACAGAACATGATTGCCCTGCATGAGATCAAGCAACGCCTGGGCTTGAGCACCCGTGTCGATGTCTACTATCACCGCTACCTGGACAACATCGACGAAGAAGCACTGATGCGCGACTTCAGTGAGCGTCTCGGATTTGTGTTTACCACTGGCTATTCGGTGATGATGCCTTTGGAAAAGACGCTGGCAATCGTCGAGCGCGACCCCTCTGTTACGGCTACCGATTACGAAACGCTGAAACGTCTTGCATTGCCGCCGTACGATGACCTGGTCAACGTCATGCAGCAATATCCAAAGCAAGCGTGCCAGTTGAAGGATAACTGGCTGGTGATCGACTGCAATGGCAATACCGTACTGTGCTGCACGATCTTCAATCAGTCCGAGTATCAGGTCGGCAAGTATCTCGACATGCCGTTGGCCGAACTGACGCGGCGCAAATCGACCCAGCAAAATTGCATCGACATGTGCAGCCGCTGTGCGAACAAAGGCCTGCACATTTACTCGACATTTCCCAATCAGGGCGCACTCGAACAACACGCCGTCAATCGCATCATCGATTTCGAACGCCTCGAAAACCTCGGGTTTCCCGTGGACAGCGAACGGCTGGGGCGTGCCGGAGAAGTCAGTGCGGAAAACTTCGACGAGGCGCAATACCTGCGCCTGAACGACGATGTCCGGGTTGCGGTTTCCAACGGGGCTTTCAGCAGCGGTTACCAGCATTACGTGCTTTGTGGCCGACTCGAGGGGCGAGCAGGCGCGGGGATGTTCTCGTTCGTTTGAGGCGCGGCTGATCATCCCGTCACACGCACGATTGACTCTTTACCGCTTCCGGCCAACTATCGGCGCACAACAACATGACCGATGGACTGAAACTTGACCGAACGACGCCAATTCAGCGGAGGCATGAAGGGCAAAAACCTCCGCTATCTGAATGAACATAGCGATAGCGTGCAGCTGACGCGCACCGGTTTTCTGCTGCTTGAACACTTTTCACTGCCGGCCTTCACACAGACGCTGGACGCCGTGGTGACCACCAATCTGTTGCGCCCGGGGTTGTTCACCTCGCGCACCTTCGGGCTGGGCGAGGGCGAGGTCATCAGCGATCTGGGGCTGGTGATCCGCCCCGATGCACGCCTTGACGCAGCTGCGCTCGAAGATCTGGATCTGCTGGTGGTGTGCGGCGGTTATCGCACCGAGCTGCGCGCGAGCGATGGGTTTGTGCATGTGCTCAAGCTCGCGGCGGAGCGGGGCGTCAGTCTGGCCGGGTTGTGGAATGGTTCGTGGTTTCTCGGCCGCGCCGGGCTGCTTGACGGCTACCGCTGCGCGATACACCCGGAACATCGCCCGGCGCTGACCGAAATCGCCAAGGCCACCCATGTCAGCAGCGAACCTTATGTGATCGATCGCGACCGCCTCACCGCGTCGAGCCCGTCGGGGGCTTTCCATATGGCGCTGGACTGGATCAAGAGCCTGCACGGCAAGGCGCTGGTCGAGGGTGTCGAGGACATTCTCGCGTTCGAGGAGTCGCGCTACCGGCGGATCAAACCGGACGAAAACCTCTGCGTCAGTGCACCGTTGCGTGAAGTGGTCAAACTGATGGATGCCAACCTGGAGGAGCCGCTGGAACTGGAACAACTGGCGGTGTACGCCGGACGTTCCCGCCGTCAACTGGAGCGCCTGTTCAAGGAACAACTCGGCACCACGCCGCAGCGTTACTACCTGGAACTGCGCATCACCGAAGCCCGCCGCCTGCTGCAACACACCGAGCTTTCACAAGTGGAAGTGCTGGTGGCCTGCGGATTTGTCTCGCCGAGTCATTTCAGCAAGTGCTACAGCGCCTATTTCGGGTATCGGCCTTCCAAAGAGAAGCGCTTGGTCAAATAGCACCAGCCGCTTTTACTTTGCCGAGTTCACCTCGGTATCTCAAATCGGCGTACCTCGCCCAAACACCCCGTCCTCTCCCGGAGAGAGGGGACTGACCGTGGTGAATGCGCGAGCTGCGCCGACAAGAAATACCAGTCGAACACAAACTTCAAAGCCAATCCAAATCGGCTCCCTCTCCAGGGGGAGAGGGCTGGGGTGAGGGGCAAATCCACCACAAAACCAAGCCAAGCGCTGTGCTCACCACTTCTTACAATGAGCGCCAGCTCGAGTGCCCTTGATCTTGCCGTGCCGGCCTCATCGGCAGGAAGAAAAAAAGTGCAAGATCAAAAGCCCCTCACCCTAGCCCTCTCCCAAAGGGAGAGGGAACTGACCGTGGTGGATGCGCGAACTGGCCGACAAGAAATATCGAGTCGAACGCAAACTTCAAAGCCAATCCAAATCGGCTCCCTCTCCAAGGGGATGAGGGTGAGGGTGGCTCTTAAACGTCACCGCGCGCCAACGTTTAAACCACACCAACTGTTACGCCATAGCGGCTACAACACCTTGCGCCGTTGCCTACGCGTACGCCAGAATCCGCCGGCTTACGAGCCTTGAGGCGGGCTGTATCGTTTCCCTGTCACTGCAAAACAGTGATCGGGTTTGGTAGCCCGTTTCTCGACAAACGTTTGGCATCGCCAGAACCAGTCTCTTTCCGGGATTCGGTTTTATATGGTGGCCATGCGTGGGGCTCCTTCGGGGGCGCCGGGTTTTCTCTGTCTTGACCGGTCTACCAACCCACGTGTGGCCGCCACCCTTCGTTTGGTAGCGAAAGTGACGGCTCTTTCATTTCCTCAAGACAAAGAGTCCTTTATGTTCAAAGTCACGCCCAACCCGCCAGACACCGATCCAATCCCTTACGACGCCGCGCTCGAACCTCAAAACATCAAAGACGCCGCCGATCGCGCCATCAACTTCTACCTCAGTCCCGGGGCGCACAAGATTTCGATTCCCTCGCGCAATACCGGCAAGATCTACCTCATCGACCCCACCGTGGATAACGAAACGCTGCTCGTCGAGGCAACGGAAACCCTGTCCTCGGCCAGTGACATGGCTCGTGAACTCGCCGATTCGATTGACAGTTCCCAGCGCAAAAAAATGCTCATCCTGCGACAGGTGATCATGCTCAGCGAGCTGACGGTAAACCGCGTGCTGGATAATCAGCGCTTGCCCAACCCGTCGCAGTGACGATCATCCGTTAACGAGCCTCGAGGGGTTCCTGTCTGGAGTTGCAGCTGATGTCCAAGCCACCCGAAGCACCGCTCACTGACCCGGCTTCGCCGTACGCATCCCCCAACTCGCGAAAGCTCCACGAAGCGGCGGAGCGCGCGCTTGACCATTACCTGTTGCCCGCCGCGATCATGGCCACGCCCTATACGCCCAGCCCGCTGTTCATGGTCAACCCGCAATCGGACGCTGAGACGTTGCTGACCAATGCCAGCGGTTCCCTGGCGTCCGCCACGGTCATGCTTGGCAATTTTGCGGGGGTATTGGAGGGCTCCAATCGCCAGACTTTGTTGGGCATTGCGCAGGTGGTCATGTTGGGAGAGCTGGCGGTGAACAAGGCGCTGGATCTGGTTGTGCCAACCGAGTGATCGCGCACGTTAGGCGGGCTTGAGGGTGTCTGAACGGGCGTTATCGCGAGCAGGCTCACTCCTACCTTTGAAATGCGTTCCCCTGTAGGAGTGAGCCTGCTCGCGATGACGTCCGTTCAGGCAAAGAATCTGCAAGCTTTTACACTGAACCTGACCATCCCTCGAGCCTCAAGCCCACCTTTAACCAATCAAGCAGTCAGCCGTTGCGGCTGACTGCTTTTGTGTTTCTACAGGTGATCAGCGTCGATGACAGCCTGCGCAAACGCCTTCGGATCTTCCTGCGGCAAGTTGTGCCCGATGCCGCCGCTGATCAAGCGGAACTGATATTTGCCGGTGAAGCGCTTGGCGTAATCCTCCGGTGCCGGGTGCGGTGCGCCGTTGGCGTCGCCTTCGAGGGTGATGGTCGGCACGCCAATCGACGGCGCGGTGGCGAGTTTCTGTTCCAGCGCCGCGTATCGCGCTTCGCCCTGCACCAGGCCCAGGCGCCAGCGGTAATTGAACACGGTGATCTCGACATGATCGGGGTTCTGCAAGGCCTTGGCGCTGCGATCGAAAGTCGCGTCGTCGAATTTCCATTGCGGTGAGGCGAGTTGCCAGATCAGTTTGGCGAAGTCATGGGTGTTCTTTTCATAACCGGCGCGACCGCGCTCGGTAGCAAAGTAGAACTGGTACCACCATTGCAATTCGGCTTTCGGCGGCAGCGGGTTTTGCCCGGCGGCCTGGTTGCCGATCAGGTAGCCGCTGACCGCCACCAGCGCCTTGACGCGTTCCGGCCACAGCGCCGCGACGATGTCCGCTGAACGCGCGCCCCAGTCGTAGCCGCCGAGCACGGCTTGCTTGATCTTCAGTGCGTCCATGAAGTCGATGACGTCACTGGCCAGCGCCGCCGGTTGGCCGTTGCGCAGAGTGTCTTTGGAGAGGAACTGCGTATCGCCGTAACCGCGTGCATAGGGCATCAGCACCCGGTAACCCTTGGCGGCCAGCAGCGGCGCGACTTCGTCGTAGCTGTGAATGTCGTAGGGCCAGCCGTGCAACAGGATCACCACCGGGCCGTTGGCCGGGCCGGTTTCGGCATAGGCGACGTCGAGCACGCCGGCCTTCACGTGTTTCAGCGGGCCGAAGGGCGAGGGCGCGGAATAGCTGATCGCAGCCGGTTCGGCGGTTTGCGCCTGAACGCTGGCGACAGTGCCGAACAGCGACAGCGCCAGGATCGACAAACCGAGTGCGGTTTTACGGGTGTGCAGTGCCTTTTTCATGGGGACGTCTCCTGTGCATGCCTTGGTCAAGGGGCTGTAATGAAACCTTGAAACCGTGAGTGCATTTGAGCGGATGGACGTATCCGGGCTGTGTCTGAAAGAGGCCTTGTTGCAAGGCGATGTATCGTCGTTGCGCACGTATACAGTGTGATACGCAGTGGCTGAAGGTGCCCGGCGCCGGGCTGTTTACCGATGAAAAAATTAAGTCGCTGTTTTAAAACAAAAAATATTTCACGTCGGGCTTCCCAAAGCCAAACAATGTTGGTAAATTGCGCCCCGTTCTCACAGCGAACCCAACGGGCCGCTGGAAAGAGCAGTAGGGGCGTCGCCAAGCGGTAAGGCAGCAGGTTTTGATCCTGCCATGCGTTGGTTCGAATCCAGCCGCCCCTGCCATATTCGAAAAAACGCCAACTTCGCAAGAAGTTGGCGTTTTTTTATGCCTGCGATTTGGCAAGGCACAGCAAGGCCAGCCTGCGCGGCGCCGAAGCACCGCGCAGGCCAGGCACTCAGTGCGGTGCGCGCGGGATGGTCTTCATCAGGTCTTCAGGGCTGATGTGGCCAACCACGCTGCCCGGTTGCGGCAGGTTGAGGATGTGGCCCTTCATCTTGCCGATGATGTGCATCTCGCACGGCTTGCAGTCGAACTTCAGCGTCAGCACTTCATCGCCGTGGATCAATTGCATCGGCGCGACTTTGGTGCGCACGCCGGTCACGCCTTTGGCCTGTTTCGGGCACAGGTTGAAGGAGAAGCGCAGGCAGTGCTTGGTGATCATCACCGGCACTTCGCCCGGCTCTTCGTGGGCTTCGTACGCCGCGTCGATCAGCTTGACGCCGTGACGGTGGTAGAAGTCGCGCGCCTTCTGGTTGTAGACATTGGCGAGGAAGGACAGGTGCGAATCCGGGTATACCGGCGGCGGGCTGGTTTCGGCCTTGCGACTGCCACGTGGATGCGCGGCGACGCGGGCAGCGGTCAGGGCTTCGATCACTTCACGGCGCAGCGCTTTGAGCTGCGAGTTGGGGATGAAGAATGCCTGCGGCGCATCGAGCTTGACGTCGGTGGCGTGGTACTGGGTGGTGCCGAGCTGGCCGAGCAGATCGCGCAACTGTTCCAGCGCTTGCTCAGGCTTGTTGGCCACGCCGAACGGACCGGGCAAGGTGACGCTGGCGCTGATGCCTTCTTCGCTGGTGGCAGTGATTTCCAGTTGTTCCTCGCGCAGACGCGCCAGCCAGCTCAGGGCCACGCGACGTTCCGAAGAAGTCTTTTGCAGCGCCTGTTGCCAGTTGTGGTCAAGGTTGCGGTTCAGCGGGTGATTCGGGCGCAGCTTGAACAGGCCTTCGGGCATTTCGTTCGGCTCGACGCGATAGCGGTAGCGCTTCTCGCCGTCTTCCTCGAACTCGCCTTTGGCTTCGGCGATGTTGGCGCGGAAACCGACCACTTCGCGTTTGACCAGCACGTTGAGGCCGTCACCGTTGGACAGCGGCTCGTGGGTCACCACCTGCATGTCACGCTTGCCGACTTTTTCGACCGTGCCAACCGGCAGGCCGGTGAAGGTAGGCGAGTCGAAGGCGCCGATGTCGATCTTGCGATCGGTGACGAAATAATCGGTGCTGCCACGGTGGAAGGTTTTTTCCGGATCGGGCAGGAAGAAATGCGCGGTGCGGCCGCTGGACGCGCGGGCGAGGTCCGGGCGATCTTCCAGCACGTCGTCGAGGCGCTGGCGGTAATAGGCAGTGATGTTTTTCACATAGCCCATGTCCTTGTAGCGGCCCTCGATCTTGAACGAGCGCACGCCGGCTTCGACCAGTGCGCGGATGTTGGCGCTCTGGTTGTTGTCCTTCATCGACAGCAGGTGTTTTTCGTAGGCGATCACGCCACCCTTTTCATCTTTCAGGGTGTACGGCAGACGGCAGGCCTGCGAGCAGTCGCCACGGTTGGCACTGCGGCCGGTCTGCGCGTGGGAAATGTTGCACTGACCGGAGAAGGCCACGCACAACGCGCCGTGGATGAAGAACTCGATGGCAGCGTCGGTCTCGTCGGCGATGGCGCGGATTTCCTGCAGGTTCAGCTCGCGCGCCAGTACCAGCTGCGAGAACCCGGCCTGATCAAGAAACTTTGCTCGCTCCAGGGTGCGGATGTCGGTCTGGGTCGAGGCGTGCAGTTCGATCGGCGGAATGTCCAGCTCCATCACGCCCAGGTCCTGAACGATCAGCGCGTCTACACCAGCGTCATACAACTGATGGATCAGCTTGCGCGCCGGCTCCAGTTCGTTGTCGTGCAGGATGGTGTTGATGGTGGTGAAAATGCGCGCATGGTAGCGGCGGGCGAATTCCACCAGCTCGGCGATTTCGCTGACTTCGTTGCACGCGTTATGGCGCGCGCCGAAGCTCGGGCCGCCGATGTACACGGCGTCAGCGCCATGCAGGATCGCCTCACGGGCGATGGCCACGTCGCGGGCAGGGCTGAGCAATTCCAGATGATGCTTGGGCAAGGACATAGTTTTTTTAGTCAGGCTGTCACGGTTAGGCGCGCATTCTACCCGCGAAACGCGCAGCCGGCACGCCTGCGCTGCCCGATGGCACAGAACCCAAGAATCACACAACCCCCTGTAGGAGTGAGCCTGCTCGCGATAGCGGTGGTTCAGCCAACATAAATGTTGAATGCATGGCCGCTATCGCCAGCAGGCTGGCTCCCACAGGGTTGTGGGGTGTTACGGGAATCAGGTCAGGCCTTGGCTGCCATCGCCGTGACTTCTACGCGCATCCCCTCGACCGCCAGCGCCGCCACGCCCACTGCCGCACGCACCGGCCATGGCTTGGCGAAGAATCGCTGGTACACCTCGTTGAATGCCGCGCGATCGGCCATGTCGGTGAGGTAAATGGTCAGGTGCATGACCCGGTCCATCGAACTGCCGGCACGCTCCAGCGCAACTTTCAGCGCTTGCAGGGTGCATTCGCTCTGGGTGGTGATATCGCCCAGTTCCAGGCTGCCGTCGGCGCGGGTCGGTATCTGGGTGGAAACCATGATTCCGCCGAAGGTCGCCACGTCGGAAGAGATCGAGTCGGCGTCCGGATCGGGGGTGAAGGTGATGTCTTGGTTGGCCATGGGAATCCCTTGTCTGAGCGAGTGAAGATCGCGGCAGTTTACAGACTCGACGCCGACAAGGCCCGCTTCGATCACGCCGCGTACGCTCAAACCGGCAACGTCGCGGCTTCTGCGGCGATCGCCGATTGCACGCTGGGCCGAGCACCGATGCGCTGCATATAGACGGCCAACTCCGGCCAGTCCTCGATAGCGATATTGAACGTCGGCAACCACATCAGCACGGTAAACAGGTAAGCGTCCGCCACGCCAAAACCGCCCATCAAATAATCCTGATCCGTCAGCTGGCGATTGAGAAAGTCGAGGCGCTTGAACAGCTTTTGCCGAAATATCGCTTTGACCGGCTCAGGAATATCCGCGTTGAACAGCGGCGCACTGCCGCCGTGAATCTCCGAACTGATGAAATTCAAGTGTTCCTGCAAGCGTGCGCGTTCCCAAGTGCCAGCCGCCGGTGCGAGCGAGTTGCCCGGGACTTGATCGACCAGAAACTGCAGGATCGCCGGTCCTTCCGTCAGCACTTCAGCGTTATCCAGCACCAGCGCGGCGACATAACCCTTCGGGTTGATCTGGCGAAAGTCCTGGCCGTCGGCGGTGCGCTTGCTCTGGTTGTTCACGCGGACCAGTTCGAAAGGCAAACCCAACTCGCGCAGGACGATGTGGGGCGAGAGCGAGCAGGTCATCGGGGCGAAATACAGTTTCATGGCAACTCCTTGTTGAGCGAGTGCGCCAGATTCCGTCGCGGCAAGCACTTTGGCAAAGGTCATTTGCAGTGCTAGCGTATGACAAAATCTCATGAGCCAGCCCTATCCCATGCCTGTCAGACTTCCCTCGCTCAATGGCTTGCGCGCCTTCGAAACCGTCGCCCGGCACATGAGTTTCACCAAGGCTGCCGCAGAACTGAACGTCAGCCAGACTGCGGTCAGCCATCAGATCCGCCGACTCGAGGCGGAACTGGGCAGCCCGCTGTTTTTGCGGCGCAACGACGGCCTGGCGCTGAGCGAGGTCGGGCAGGCCTATTTACCGGGCGTTCGCTCGGCGTTTCAGGATTTGCGCTTTGCCACTGAACAGGTATTGGGGGCTGGCAACGATAACGTGTTGACCATCAGCACACTGGTATCGGTCGCATCGAAATGGTTGTTGCCGCGACTGCCTGCGTTTCATCAGGCCTTTCCCGCTATCGATGTGCGCATCAGTGCGTCGACCGATTGGGTGGATTTTCGCAGCGGCGGCATCGACGCCGCGATTCGTTACGGACACGGCGACTGGAAGGGCTTGCAGGCTGACTTCCTGATGTCCGATGAAATCTTTCCGGTGTGCAGTCCGGCACTGGCCCAGAGCCTGAACTCGCCGGCGGATCTGGCGAATAACACTTTGCTGCAAGTCAGCGGCGTGACGGCGGGAGACTGGGCGATCTGGCTAAGCGCCGCCGGCCAGGCGCCGCAACTGGCGGAGGGGCCGCGACTGACGTTCGATCTGGCGCTGATGGCCGTGCAGTCGGCGGTGGACGGGCAGGGCGTGTGCATCGGCCGCTCAACCTACGTCGCCGACGATCTGCGCGCCGGGCGCCTGGTGATCCCTTTCGAATTGCGCTTGCGGGATGCGCTGGGCTTTTATCTGGTCGCGCCTCTTGAGACCGCGCAGGCCGAAAAAATCGCTGCGTTCAGGTCCTGGCTGTTGGCATTGCCGAAAACCACCGGCGCTTTTGTATAAGCGTGTATCTGTTTGCACGCTGTACACGGCTGAACACCAAACTCAGGTTCCACGACACATCCACCCTACACGCAACCTGCACAGTAGCCCTCACCACATCACTGATCCAGAGGGCTACATATGAAACGTTCACTGTTACTCGCCAGCGCCATTTTCGCTTCGATGATCGGCATCGCCCACGCGGCCGACGCCCCGGCCAAGAGCTGGCAGCAAGGCTTGAGCCGCACCGATCTGGTCAAGCAGGATCTCGGTGCCGCCGACCGCGAAGTGGTTCAGGCACGCGTCGATTTCGAACCGGGCGTGACCTCGCCGCGCCATGCACATCCCGGCGTTGAAGTCGCTTACGTGATCAGCGGCACGTTCGAATATCAACTGGAGGGCAGGGCGCCGGTGACGCTGAAGGCGGGGGAGTCGCTGTTCATTCCGGAGGGGGTGGCGCATGTGGCGAAAAATGTCGGCAAGGACAAGGCCTCGGAGCTGGCGACTTATATCCTCAAGAAAGGCGAACCAGTGCTGATCCTCAAGCCTTAAGGCGCTGCCTCAATGCAGAGTCGCCGCCCGGCGACTTTCGCCGATGCGGATGCGATCGAGCGCACGGTTCAAGGCATCGAGCGCATCGAGCAGGGCCTTGGCCTCGGCGACACGATCCTCGCCCCAGAGGCGCTCGGCCAGCCGGTTCAGGGCCTGGATCGAGCGCTCGATGTCGGCGGCGCTGGCGGGCTCGTTAGCGGTGGATAGGTTTTTCGGCATTCAGAGTTCCTCGGCTGGTAGCAAACCACCATAGCGCTGTGACGCCCAGCAGCATAGTCAGCGCAGCCAGGATGAGGATCACGCCTTGTGTGCCTGCGCTGGACGCAAGCAGGGCTACCAGCAAACCCGCCAAGGGTTGCGACAGGTTGTTGAGCAAGGTGATCACACCGACGGTTTTGCCGAAGTCTTTGGGCGGTATTACGCGCTGACGAATACTGCGCATGTAGATATTGAACATCTTGTCGAAGCCGACAATCAGCAGAAAACCCACTACATAACCGGCCAGATTCGGACTCAGAGCACTGACAAGAGCGCCAGCGGCGATCATTGAATACGCGAGCCCGCCAAGTAGCCGCTGCGGCAGTTCCACTCTGGCAAGGAAAAACAGAATCACGATTGTTGTTATAGCCCCGGCCGCTTGCAAACCGGCGTAAGCATCTTTGCCCGCGCCGTACTCGCCGAGCACCATCGCGGCTGAAGTCGCCAGCGTGACACCAACGAGCAAATTGACCCCCACGGCCAGCAAGATGATTTTTTTCAACTCCGCCAGCTCATTTATATGCCTGAAAGCGATGCGCAGTGGATGTAGCCATATGTCCTGATGCTGTTCATACACTTGCAGCGTGATTCGGCTGAGGCGTTGCCATACCAGCATGCTCAGATCCGCGAGTAGAAACAGACCGGCGATCCATAGCACCACCCAGTGCCAGGCCCACACTTCGAGCAGCAGCGCTGCCACCAACGGCCCGAGAACCAGTCCGGTCTGGTCGGCAATTTGCGAATAGGACAACGTCTTGGTGTAACTGTAATGCTGGAAGATATACGGCATCAGCACTTCGCGCGCCATGATTCCCTGAGTGGTCAGCACGCCGCACACCGCTGACAACACCACAACCCAGGCCATGCCGCCGAAAACAGTGAACATGCCCATGGCCAGCAGGCAGAGCAGCGCGCGATAGATTTGACTGATATGGAGGATCCTTATCGGTGAAAACTTATCGCACAACGCTCCACATAGTGGAAACGCGAGAAAACGCGGTAGCGATTCGACGAAGAATGCCAGACCGGCCCAGGAAGCGCTGTTGGTCGTCTGGAAGACCACCAGCGGCACAATGAACAGCAAAATCTGATCGGCCAGGCGCGACAGAAACAGCGACGTGAAGAACGCCAAATAATCCTTGCGCAAGAGGAGCTCCTTTTTATTGCCTGTCTGGCCGTGCGACGAGCCGTCAGACAGTACACCGATTCTTGGCAGGAGTTGAGATTACGTCGCTCATCGCCGCGCGATCAGTCGTTCACCTGTGCAAGCATCTGGAGTTGCCTTCAACTACTGCGCTTGGGCAGTTTCCAGTCCGGCCGAATGAAGTGGCAGGTGTAGCCATTCGGAATCCGTTCCAGGTAATCCTGATGCTCAGGTTCCGCTTCCCAAAACGGTCCGGCCGGTTCGATTTCAGTCACCACCGGGCCTGGCCACAATCCTGAGGCGTCGACATCGGCAACGGTGTCTTCAGCCACGGCGCGTTGCTCGTCGTTGAGGTAATAGATCGCTGAACGATAGCTCGGGCCAAGGTCGTTGCCCTGACGGTTGGGCGTGCTCGGGTCGTGAATCTGGAAGAAGAATTCGAGAATCTGACGGTAGCTGATCAATGCGGGATCGAAGGTGATTTCGATGGCTTCGGCGTGGTTGCCGTGGTTGCGATAGGTCGCGTTGGGTACATCGCCGCCGGTATAACCGACGCGTGTTTCCAGTACGCCAGGGTAGCGGCGCAGCAGATCCTGCATCCCCCAGAAGCAGCCGCCGGCAAGAATCGCGGTTTCGGTGTCAAAGGTCATGGCGGTCATTCCTCTCGCAACGTTGGGGATTGTCATGGTTATGAGGGCGAGTTGGCCAATTCCAAGGTGCGGCGATGTAGAAAGCGGCGGGAGATTGCGAGGAAGTTGTCTTGCGTTGGATAAACGGCAGGGGAGCGAGGCTCCCCTGCAAATGGCGCATTAGCTGTTGCGCCCACCACCATGACTGTTTTCGCCACCCTTGCGCCCGGCTTCGGAGGCTTTTTCGCGGTCATTGGCAAAGTTGCCACCGCTGTTCTGGCCGCCTTTGCTGCCGGCCTCCGACGCGCGCTGCGGGTCGTTCTTGAAGTTGCCGCCGCTGTTCTGGCCACCTTTGCTACCGGCCTCGGCTGCACGCTCCGGATCATTCTTGAAGTTGCCTCCACTGTTTTGGCCGCCTTTGCTGCCAATTTCCTGGTAGAACTCTTTATCATGCGAAGCCGATGTTGCTTCCCCACCTTTTTTACCTGCTTCGTTGACGGACATGCTGCCTTGTTTATCTTGAGCCATTTTAAAACACCTCTTGCATATATACGCATTGATTCGAATTCAGGCTGCGCTTAGTTGCGCGCTGAAGTTGTTCTGACAAATGCCGTGGATACTGCCTGATGTTGTTTGTTGCAATGCTCGTTACTTGCCGGTTGGCTTGGGTTCGACTGTCAATCAGTTGGAACGCTCATCAGGCATGGATAACTGCCTTTCATGCTGATGACCGTTCCAGCTGTTTGATTTCGAAGGGCAGCGAGGCTGCCCTTATGCCGCTGGTCAAGACGACTTACGGCCGCCACCGTGGCTGTTCTGGCCGCCTTTACGGCCTGCTTCGGAAGCTTTTTCGCGGTCATTGGCGAAGTTGCCGCCGGATGCCTGGCCGCCTTTTTTACCCGCCTCGGATGCCTTCTCGCGATCGTTGGCGAAGTTGCCCGGATTTTTATTACCTGTAGTCATGATAGCTCTCCAATATCAATCAAGGTTTTCTTAAGTTGCCCATTTGTTGCAACGGACACTTACTCGGATAACGCGGCGAGGAAAATCGTTTGAAGATTTTTTTTGGTGCCCGATGAACGGTAGTGCCCGCGATGAAACTTATACAGACTGCTGTTTCAGGTGCCGCTTCGTATAAGTTTGCCGATGTTAAATTGATAGTTTACAAGTGTCTTATAGCTTCGCTTCGTTTCGTTTAATTACCTTTCGTCAGTAGTGCGAGTGCATGGGTGGCGAGCGCAAAGTTCGGTTGATAGGGTGCAAGGGCTGCATACGAAACTGACAGTCAGGAACTGATCGCGAGGACATTGCCATGACCAGCAAGCATCAAAGCGGACATTCATTCGCCGACGATCCACAGAAAATCAAGGAGGCCGGTAAGAAGGGCGACACTGCGGTCGACGTCAAACTTGACCGAGCGGAAAAGGCACGCACGGGCGGGCAGCACAGCCATGGTGGAACCCGCACCGGCAAGGGGGACTGAAGCGATGTGTTGAAGGTCGATCAGCTGCGCGAGGTTTCCTCCAGCAGATGATCGACCACTTGCGACAGCGCAGAGCGCGGACCGGGCTGTTGCTGCAGAGCCTGGTTGAATACCGCCAGTTGTCGGTCGGCGCTGGTGCCGTCATTGATGATTCTGTGGGCGCGTTCGAACAAGGTCGGCATGCGCAGGTCGTCGGCGATTTCGGCGTAGCGTTCCTCAGCCAGCGCTAGCCACTGGCTGATTGAGCAAGGGCTGTCCTGGCCTGTGACGATAAACTTTCCATCGAGCCCCCAGCGCTTGGCGCGCCAGCGATTTTCCTCAAGTATCCAGCGTGCTGACGCGTCATAGGCTGAGCCGGGTTGCGGTTGGCTGCACGCATGCGCGACCAGTACGCGAAAGAATGCGGCGAGGGTCAGCGCATCTTCCACGCGCGGGCAGGCGTCGGTCATGCGCAGCTCCAGCGTCGGGTAGCGCACGGCCGGGCGAATGCCCCACCAGCATTGGCTGGGCTGGCTGATCACGCCGGCGCGGGTCAGAAAACCAACGTGATCGTCATAGGCCTGTTGATCCGCAAACAGCGGCGGCACGCCCATGCGTGGCCACTCGTCGCACGCAGCCTGGCGATAACTTTTGTAGCCGCTGTTGGCCCCGCCCCACAGTGGCGACGAGCAACTCAGGGCCAGCAGCAACGGTGTCCATGGCAACACTTCATTCATGATTTTGATGCGATCGTGTTGTTCGGGTACTTCGACATGCACATGCAGGCCCGACAGCACGCTGCGCCGGGCGACGTGGCCGTAGGTGTCGAACAGTTCGTGAAAGTGCGGTTCGTCGGTGGGGATCTGTTCGCGCCAGTCAGCCAGTGGGTGACTGCCGGCGCTGAGCAGGCCGAGGCCGAAAGGTTTGAGGGTGTTGTTCAGGGCCTGACGTGCGCCGGTCAGGTAATCGCTGGCTTCGACGAAATCGGTGAATACGGGTGAAGCGATTTCGAACTGGCCTTGGAACATCTCTGTAGCGAACGAGGCACCGATGGCTCTTTTGCAAGCCTCACGAGCCTCGGGAGCAGGGGCGCCAACCATTTTGCGGGTGTGCAGGTCGGTGACGAAATATTCTTCTTCGATTCCAAAGCGCGGTTCGGTCATGGCTGGGCTCGCTGGGCATTACAGGGTTCGTGGTAGTCGTGGCCAGCGATGGCGTGCAGGTAGGCCTGGTCGGCTTCGCGGCGCAGTTCTTGCCATTCTTGCCAGGTGATGATGCCGAGGCGGTCCATTTCGTCGCATTGGCGCAGGAGTTCTTCGTGGTAGCGATCGGGGCAGTCCATGCGCAGGCTGCGGTCTTGCAGTGTTCGATGCCAGGTATCGAGGGCTTGCAGGCGGGTTTGTTGTTCGGCTGTCAGCAGGTTTTTATAGGCATTCATGGGGGCTGGCTCGCGGGTTGTTTTCTTTGTGAGCGCTTGGGGTTCGTGGAGGTTCAAGGGAAGTGATGAGGCGGGTGCCTTGGCGGCCTCTGGGCCGACCAGGCTTTGGTTGTTTTGGGTGAATATCCGTTTTTTTGGGTGTGGCGGCTGGCGGTTCCGCTCTTACAGCGGGTCACTTTTGCAGACGCCCAAAAGTAACCAAAACGCTGGGCCCCTGCGTTCGGCCCTCGCAGGCTCGGGTT